>NZ_BAABDO010000220.1:0-4759 GCF_039539665.1 Actinomadura keratinilytica | reverse complement strand
GCGACGCCGCCCGGCGCGGCGTCAGCGGCGGCGGTCGGCGATCTCGCGGCTCGCGGCCAGCCCCGCCAGGTCGCCGGGGGCGCGGCCGGCCACCCAGCCCTCGTAGTTGGAGACCGCGCGGGCGCGGCCTCTGGTGAGGTTCGGGAACAGCTCGTCGACGGCCTGGTCGACGGCGCGGTCCCGGGCGGCCAGAGCGGGCAGCGGCGCGTCCCGCGGGCCCTCGGCCCCGTCGAGGCCGACGGCGGCCCGGTCGGCGTGCGCGGCCCGGTTCGCGGCCTGGTTCGCGGCCTGGGCGGCCCGGTCGGCGGCGTCGCGCAGCCGTTCGCCGATGCGGGCGGCGTAGGCGTTGAGGAAGGCGTGCCGGAACGAGCGCGTACGGGATCGTCCCCCCGCGTCCCGCCGCGCTCCGGCGCGCACCATCGCCGCGGTCGCCTGCACCAGCAGGGAGGTGAACATCATCTCCACCGCGGCCAGGTCGGCCGGGAAGCCCAGCACGGTGGAGAAGCCCAGCTCGCGGTGCCAGACGGCGCGGCACCCGTTGGCCTCGGCCACCACCGTCAGCAGCGCCGCCTTCGGCGACTCGTACGGCGCGTCCACGGCCAGGCGCCGCCCGGCCGGCCCGGCGGCGGCCGCGGCGCCGTCGGCGCGGGCCGCCGGCAGCGCCCGGTCGATGCTGTGGCGGGCCATCAGCTCCTGCGCCCGCGCGCTGAGCGCCTCGGCCTCCTCGGGGAACTCGGTCGACTCCGCCTTGGCCAGCAGCGCCCGGACCTTGGCCAGCATGCGCTCGTCGACCGGGCCGGCGGCCGCCGACGGCTCGCCCGGCAGCGGGGCGATCTTCGGCAGCCGCGGCAGCGCGCCCAGCAGGTGCAGCACCTCCAGCGCGCAGGCGAGCACCTCGGCGCGGTCGGCGCCCTCGCGGCGGCGCCAGCCGCGCGGCAGCTCCTCGTCGCGCGTCCACCAGACCCGCGCGTCCAGCGCGGCCAGCTGGCCGCGCCACCCGGCGTCCGTCGTGGCCGCGGGGTAGGCCCGGGACTCGGCCGCGATCACGTCCACCACCAGGCGCCGATGCCGGGCGCCGAGCGTGCGGGCGGTGAAGCGCGCCACGTCGGCGGGCTGCCAGCCGCGGTGCCAGGCTGCGGTGGCCGCCTCCTGCAGGCGCGCCGGCAGCAGCCGGTCGCCGGGGCGTTCGCCGCAGGCGGCCAGCTCGGCGACGCAGGCGCGGAACGCGGCCGGGTCGCGGCGCGACAGCGCGCGCAGCGCCCGCGCCATCAGCGCGTCGACCATCTGTCATCCCCCGTGGCGAACGCGGCCGCGGTGCGGACCCGGCGGCCGTCGGCTCAGCCGCCGGCCTCCTCGCCGCGCAGTTCCTCCACCACGACGCTCTGGTAGGCGCGGGAGGTGTCCGGCACGTACGTCAGCCGGGCCAGCGCCCGGCCGTCCCGGTCCCTGATCTCGAAGTGGTAGCCCTCGTCGCTGCGCTCGCCGACCTGGGCCACCGCCTGGTCGTGGCGCAGCCGGCACATGGTGTCGACCTTTTCGAGCGCGACCTTGAGGCTGCCCGCGTCGCTGATGAGCCGGGCGGGCTCACTCGTCTCCCAGATCTCGAACATGGTCGCGTTCCTGTCAGGGGTCGGGGGTTGTGGGTGCGGGGACTTCAACCGGTCTGCGGGATAGCTTGCGCTGAATCGGTGGAAGTTTCAATCAGGGCAGGTCTCGGATTGATCACTATTCGGGGTGGCGCACCTCCGCAGAGTTATGCCGCCGGGCCCGCCGGACCGGGCTCTCATGCCCGTTGAACTCGGCGAACGGCCTTCCGGGCGGGCCATTGCGCCACCGGGGCGGGGAGATGGTCCGATTTGTGCGAGTTCTTTGCTTGTTTCGCGAAGACCTGCCCGCTGACCAGGGCGGATGCGGTGGCGCGCCGTCCTCGCGCGGCCCGCGATATGAGAACCGCCACGTTCGGCGCGCACATCACGGCTTCGCAGCGAGGGCGCGGCATCGGCATTCCGCATTGTTATGTTCCAGCGGTAAACCTGTGCGCCTGTCTGTGCGTCGCCGCAATAACAGACGGGCATTCCGGACGGCCGCGCACGCCGATCACGGGAAGATGACGGCGCCGCCGGAGGGCGGGGACCGCCTCAATCGGCGGGCGCGGCGGCGGCCTGCGCGGTGACCTCGGTGACGACCTCGCGGACCCGGCGGCGCAGCCAGGCGTGCGCGGCGTCGGCGTCGTAGCGGGCGTGCCAGCCCAGGGACAACCGCAGCGGCGGCAGCTCCAGCGGGATGGGCAGCGCCACCAGGCCGAGCCGTTCCACCAGGCGGCGGTGCAGCCGCCGGGCGGCGAAGCCGAGCAGATCGCCCGCACGGTGGCGGCCTCCGGGCTGGCGGTGCTGGCGGCGGGGCTCGGGCTGCTGTCGCTGGTGGACGCCGCCACCCCCTACCCGCTCTACGCGGCCTTCCTGCTGGTCCTGTCGGTCGGCATGGGGTTGTGCGTGCCGCTGCTGTCGGTCGGGATCATGAGCGCCCTGCCGCCCGACCGGGCGGGGCTGGGATCGGGGCTCAACAGCGCCGCCCGCGAGATCGGCAGCGCGCTCGGCGCGGCCGTCATGGGCACCGTCCTGACCGGCCGGTTCGCGGGCCGGGGCGGCGGGACGGCGGCGGGCGCCCTGGCGGGCGGCGACGCGGCCGCGCGCGCCCGTGCGGTGGAGACGTTCGTCGACGCGATGGCGGCGGGGTTCGCAGTGGTGGCGGTCGTCGTGGCCGTCGTCGGACTGTCGGCCGCCGCGGGCTTCCGCGACCGCAAGTAGCGATATATCGTGATGTCTCCGGCCATTGAGATATAACGCGTTTGGAGGTGGCTCGTGAGCGTCGAACAGGCTCCGGCCGAGGGCGGGCGCCTGCGCGGCAGGGTGCTCGACCTGGTGTTCGTGCGCGGCCGCGTCGAGGAGGTGCGGCCGGCGGCCCGCCGCATGCGGCACGTCCGGATCTCCGGCGTGCCGGGACTCGCCTGGACGCCCGGACAGCAGGTGCGGGTGAACGTCTCCGACCTGTTCGCCGCCCGCACCTGGCTGCGGGGCATGCGCGACGCCCTGCGCACCTACTCGGTCTGGGACTACGACCCCG
This sequence comes from Actinomadura keratinilytica, assembly GCF_039539665.1. Taxonomy (NCBI): domain Bacteria; kingdom Bacillati; phylum Actinomycetota; class Actinomycetes; order Streptosporangiales; family Thermomonosporaceae; genus Actinomadura; species Actinomadura keratinilytica. The sequence continues at coordinate 1,636 of NZ_BAABDO010000220.1, read as the reverse complement.
ACGCCGGGGCGCTGGAGCTGCGCGTGATGGACCACGACGGCGACGGGCCGGGCGCCCGGTGGGCGCGGACGCTGCGTCCCGGCCAGGAGGTCGCCTTCACCAAGCCGGAGGGCGGGTTCACGCTGCGCGAGGACGCGCCGTACCACCTGTTCGCGGGGGAGGAGACGGCCTCGGTGGCGTTCGGGGCGATGCTGCGCGCCCTGCCCGCGGACGCCGGCGTGTACGGCGTCGTCGAGGTGGCGGGCCCGGAGGACGAGCTGGCGCTGCCCCGGCGGGCGGACCTGACGTGGCGCCACCGCGGCGACGCCTCGGCCGCCTCCTCGGCGTCGCTGGTCGAGGCGGTGCGTTCGCTCGAGCTGCCGGACGGCCCGCCCGGCGTCGCGTACGTGGCGGGGGAGGCGCGGACCGTCCAGCTCGTCCGGGCGCACCTGGTCCGCGAACGGGGATGGCCGCGCCGGGCGGTGCGGGTCAAGCCGTTCTGGACGCCCGGCAAGCGCGGCCTGGACTGATCGGCGGTCACGGTCGGGCGCGGCGCGGTGCCGGATCCGCCGCGCCGCGCGCAAGTGTCGGCGAATCTTGCGCGCACGGCCGCGGGCCCGGGGCGCGGATCGCGCCGATCATAGATCGCCGGCGGCGGCTCGGCCCGGCCCCGCAGAGGCCGCTGCGGGTCTTGTGCGAGGTCGGCGCGGTGCGGCGGTGCCGCGGCCGCACCGCGCGGCGGGACGGGCCCGTCCGGGGGCCTTGCGGGCATGGACGGCTCGGGGGTGCCGCGTCACCATGGCGGCGTAGCGCTGGCCGGTGCAGCCGGTGGGGCGTTCGGGAAAGCGGCGACAAATGAGGCGTGCGCCACATTCCCGGCTCCCCGTCGCTGGGCCCCCGCTTCCGTCGCAGGTCAGGACGTGCAAACCGGTGCGGCGGCGGGCGGGGCGGCGCCGGTGCACGGCGATCTTTTTCCGATCTGCACGTGCATCGGCTCTTGCACCTGCACGCTATTGCTAGCAGGATGGCCCCCGGACCCCCGCACGTGAACTCCCCGGAGATCGCGATGACCGCACACTTGAGCGACAGCGACCGACAGGCGCTGCGCCTCGCCCAGGACCTGCGCGAGCAGATGAGGCTGGCCCTGCCGCAGCAGAGCGCCGCGCCCTCGGTGTCGCCGTTCGTCGACCCCTCGGGACGCCCCAGCGTCCTGATGCGGATGGACGACGAGACGGCGCGCGCCCTGATGGCGGTGCTCAGCGACCGGCTCGCGGCCCAGGCGCAGGCGCAGCCGCCGATGCCGCAGCAGCAGTTCGCGGCCGAGCCCCGCCGCGCGGACGGCTCCCACGCGGCTCCGCCGCCGGCGGCCCAGCCGCCGCAGCAGCCGGAGATGTCCGCGCTGCCCCCCGCGCCGGCGTTCACCCCGGCACCGGCCGTCCCCGCACCGGGCGGCCCGCTGTTCCCCACGGCCTTCCCCGCGCGCTGAGCCACCGTCGGCTCGCCGAGCGCGCACCGACGCGGTCTCCGACGACGCCCGGGGCGGCAGGCCCCGGGCACGTTGGTGTCCGGCGCCGGTCAGCCCCACACGCGCGCCACCGCGTCGGCCACCGCGGGCGCCTGAGCCCGCCCGGCCCGCGCCGCGTGGGCGCGCCGCGCC
>NZ_BAABDO010000219.1:0-4777 GCF_039539665.1 Actinomadura keratinilytica | reverse complement strand
CGCCACCAGACGCTCCACCAGACCGACCACGGAGCTCTCATCGAAGAGGTCGGTGGCGTACAGCACCTCGCCTTCGATTCCGGCCGGGTCGCCGTCGGCGGTGCGGCGTTCGCGGACGCCGAAGACGAGGTCGAACTCGGCGGTGTCGGGGGCGACGGGTTCGGTGGTGACGGTCAGGCCGGGCAGCTCCCATTCCTCGACGGGGAAGTGCAGGGCGGTCAGCATCACCTGGAAGAGGGGGTGGCGGGCGAGGGAGCGCGCCGGGTTGATCTCCTCGACCAGGAGCTCGAACGGGACGTCCTGGTGGGCGAACGCCTCCAGGTCCACCTCGCGCACCCGGTTCAGCAGCTCGGTGAACGACGGGTCGCCCGCCAGCGACGTGCGCAGCACCACCGTGTTGGCGAAGAATCCGATCAGGTCGTCCAGCACCGCGTCGGAGCGGCCCGCCGTCACCGTGCCGAGCGGGATGTCCTCCCCCGCGCCCATCCGGTGCAGCAGAGTGGCGAGCGCCGCCTGCACGACCATGAAGACGGTCACGCCCTGGTCGCCCGCCAGTGCGGCCATGCGCCGGTGCAGGTCCGCGGGGATCGACCACGGCACCACGTCGCCGCGGTGGGACGCCTCCGCGGGCCGCGGCCGGTCGGTCGGCAGCGGCAGCTCCTCGACCACGCCGTCGAGCGTCTTGCGCCAGTACGCCAGTTCCTCCTCCAGGACGCCGTGCCGCTCCAGCAGCTCCCGCTGCCACACGGCGAAGTCGGCGTACTGCACGGCGAGGGGTTCCCACTGCGGTTCGGCGCCGCGCACCCGGCTGCCGTAGGCCGTGCACAGGTCGCGCACCAGCACCCCGGACGACCAGCCGTCCCACGCGATGTGGTGCAGCACGACCAGCAGGACCCACTCGTCCGCGGCCACCTCGAACAGCATCACCCGCCAGGGCAGTTCGCTGCCCACCTCGAAACCCTGGCCGGCGACCGCGCGGACCGCCGCGTCCAGCTCCTCCTCGGCGACGCGGGCCGTGACCAGGCGGATGCGCGCCTGCTCCGGGGGCAGGACGTGCTGGTGCGGCACACCGTCGGTCTCGGGGTAGACGGTGCCGAGCACCTCGTGGCGGTCCACCACGTCCTGCAGCGCCGCCTGCAGCGCCGGTACGTCCAGCTCGCCGCGCAGGCGCACCCCGAGGGCCATGTTGTAGGCGGAGCCGGCCTCCTCCAGCCGGTTGAGGAACCACATGCGCCGCTGCCCGAAGGACAGCGGGACCTTCGGCGGGCGCACGGTGCCTGCGACCGGGGGGCGCACCGCGCGGCCCCGCCTGCTCAGCCGGGCCAGTGCCGCCGGGGTCGGGTCGTCGAAGAAGTCGCCGATCGGCACCTCCACGCCGAGGGCGGTGCGCAGGCGGGCGAGCAGCCGCATCGCCAGCAGCGAGTCCCCGCCGAGGTCGAAGAACCGGTCGTCGGCGCCCACGTCGCGCAGGCCGAGGAGTTCGCCGAACAGCCCGCAGACGATCTCCTCGGCGGCGTCGGCGGGGCGCCGTCCGGACGGGGCCGGGGTGTGGTCCGGGGCGGGCAGCGCCCGCCGGTCGAGCTTGCCGTTGGCGGTGACCGGCAGCGCGTCCAGCCGCACCACGGCCGAGGGCGTCATGTGCTCGGGGAGCCGCTCGGCGACGTAGTCCTTCAGTTCCGCCGGCCGGGCCTCGCCGACCACGTAGGCGACCAGCCGCCGGTCGCCGGGCCGGTCCTCGCGGACGGTCACGGCGGCCTGCGCGACCCGCGGGTGGGCGGCCAGCACCGCCTCGATCTCGCCGGGTTCGACGCGGAAGCCGCGGATCTTGACCTGGTCGTCGGCGCGGCCGACGAACACCAGGTCGCCGGCGCGGGTCCAGCGGACCAGGTCCCCGGTCCGGTACATCCGTTCGCCGTCGCCCCACGGGCAGGCCACGAACCGCTCGGCGGTGAGCGCGGGGCGGTCCCCGTAGCCGCGGGCCAGTCCGTCGCCCGCGACGTACAGCTCGCCGACCACGCCGACCGGCACCTGCCGCAGCGCCTCGTCCAGCACGAACACGCGGGTGTTGCGGAGCGGCCGCCCGACGGGCACCGGGTCGTCGTCCGCGAGCGGGCCGCTCATCAGCGCGCAGACGGTGGTCTCGGTCGGCCCGTAGGCGTTGATCATCCGGCGTCCGGGGGACCAGCGCGCCGCCAGCGCCGGCGGGCACGCCTCCCCCGCCACGACCAGGGTGGCCAGTTCGGCGGGCAGTCCGCCGTCCTCGGCGGCCGCCGCCAGCACCGAGGGCGGCAGGGTGACGTGGGTGACGCGCCGCCTGCGCAGCAGCTCGCCGAGCGGAGCCGCCGGCGGCATGTCGCGGGGGTCCGCCAGCACGAGCGCCGCGCCGGCGAACAGCGCCATGCAGACCTCGGAGATCGCCGCGTCGAAGCCGAGCGCGGCGAACTGCAGCACCCTGGCGTCGGGGCCGACGGCGAACCGTTCGATCTGGTCGGCCGCCAGCCCGGCCAGTCCGGCGTGGGTGACCAGCACCGGCTTGGGCGTTCCGGTCGATCCCGACGTGTAGATCATGTAGGCGGGGTGGCGGACGTCGAGCGGTGCGAGCCGTTCGCCGTCGGTCACCGGCCCGGCGGGGCGGGACGCGACCGCCCGGACGCAGTCCGGGTCGTCCAGTGCGACCACCGCGGCGGGTGCGGCGCCGTCCGGGAGGGCCTCCGCCTGGCGCACCGTCGTGACCACGCAGACCGGGCGGGCGTCGGCGAGCATGAACGCGATCCGCTCCGCCGGATAGCGGGGGTCGATCGGCAGGTACACCGCGCCCGCCAGCGACACCGCGAGCATGGCGACGAGCTGGTCGGCCGAACGCGGAACGGCGACGGCGACGCGCCGCTCGGGCCCGGCGCCCAGGCCGATGAGGTGGCGGGCCAGGCGCGCGGCGCGGGCGTGCAGTTCCCGGTAGCTCAGTTCCAGGTCCTCGAACACGACCGCCGTGGCGTCGGGGGCCCGCGCCGCCTGCTCCTCGAACAGCCGCGCGAGGGTCGCCGCCCGCACGGACCGGGCCGTGTCGTTGGCCCGCCGCAGCAGTTCGCGTTCGGCGGCCGTCAGCACGTCCAGGTCGCCGATCTTCACCTGCGGGTCGGCGACGACCTGCTCCAGCAGGCCGGCCAGCCGGGCGGCGACGGCGTCCGCGGTCGCGTGGTCGAACAGGTCCGCCGCGTAGTGGATGTCGCCGTCGATCCCCGCGGGCGCCCCGTCCTCGGCGCGGTGCTCGGTGAGGTCGAACGACAGGTCGACCCGGGCGGCGTCGCCGTGGACGCGCAGCGGCTCGGCGTGCAGGCCGGGCAGGTCCCAGGACGGTTCGGGCGCGTCCTGGAAGATCACCGCGACCTGGAACAGCGGGTTGCGGGCGAGCGACCTGGCCGGGTTCAGGTCGTCGACGAGCTGGTCGAACGGCAGGTCCTGGCGGCTGAACGCGTCGATGGCGGTGCGCCGGACCCGGTGCACGAGCTCGGCGAAGGCCGGATTCCCGGAGAGGTCGGTCCGCAGCACGAGGGTGTTGGCGAAGAACCCGACGGTCCCGCGCAGGTTGGCGTCGGTCCGCCCGGCCGTGACCGTGCCGATCGGGATGTCGGTGCCGGCGCCCAGCCGCGACAGCATGGCCGCGACCGCCGCGTGCACCACCATGAACACCGTCGCCCGTTCCCGCCGGGCCAGCTCGGCCAGCGCCGCATGGGTCCGCGGGCCCAGCGACAGCCGGACGGTTCCGCCGCGGTGGCTGGGCACGGCCGGGCGCGGCCGGTCGGTCGGCAGCGGCAGCTCCTCCGGGGCTCCGGCGAGTGTCTCCCGCCAGTACGCCAGCTGCCGGGTGAGCAGGTCCCCGCCTTCGTCCCCGTCGCCGTCGCCGCCGAGCAGGCGGTGCTGCCAGAGCGTGAAGTCGGCGTACTGGACCGGCTCGTCCGGCCATGCCGGGGCCTGTCCGGCCGCGCGGGCGGCGTAGGCGGTCGACAGGTCCGCGGCGACGATCCCCGACGACCATCCGTCCAGCGCGATGTGGTGGACGACGAGGAGCAGGACCCGGTCGTCGGGGCCGACGTCGAAGAGCTCGGCGTGGAAGGGGAGTTCGTCGGCGAGGGCGAACTCCCGTGTCGCCCTCGCCGACAGCACACCCGGCAACTCGTCCTCGGTGACGCGGCTGCGCACGAGCGGGACCGGCGCCCGCTCGGGGGGCAGGATCCGCTGGCGCGGGACGCCGTCCGTGTCGGGGTAGGTCGTCCGCAGCACCTCGTGGCGGGTCACCACGTCTTCCAGCGCGGTGTGCAGGGCCGGCACGTCCAGCGGTCCCCGCAGCCGCACCGCCAGGGTCATGTTGTAGGCGGCGCCCGCGTGTTCGACCTGGTTGGCGAACCACATCCGCCGCTGGCCGAACGACAGCGGGATCTCGTCCGGCCGCGTCGTCCTCTCCACGGGCGGCCGCGCGCGCCTGCCCTGGGCCGCCGCGCGGGCGAGCCCGGCCGGTGTGGGGTCCGCGAACAGGTCCCCGATGTCCACTTCGGCGCCCAGGGCCTCGCGCAGCCGCACGACCACCCGCATCGCCAGCAGGGAGTCTCCGCCGAGGTCGAAGAAGCCGTCGTCGGCGCTGACGGCGGGCAGGCCGAGCACCTCGGCGAACAGGCCGCACACGATCTCCTCCTGCGGGGAGCCCGCCGCGCGTCCGCCCCCGCTGACGAACTCCGGGTCCGGCAGCGCGTCGCGGTCCACCTTGCCGTGGGCGGTGACCGGC
>NZ_BAABDO010000218.1:0-4821 GCF_039539665.1 Actinomadura keratinilytica | reverse complement strand
GCCGCCGGCGGCGGCCAGCGCGGCCACCGCGACGAGCGCGGCGGCCAGCGCGCCGCACGACGCCCAGCCGAGTGCGCGGCGCGGCACGTCGAACGCGTCGGCGAGCAGCAGCGCGACGGCCGCCACCGCGACGATCAGCGCGGGCGCGACGGCCGCGTAGTCGATGCTCTGGATGATCATCGGGCGGTTCCTTCCGCCGTGGTCCGTCCGGCCGCCATCAGCCGCCTCCGAACAGCGCGCGGACCGGGGCGGTGGTCACGGCCAGCAGCGTCTTGGGCCACAGGCCGACCAGCAGGGTGAGGACGATCAGCGGGGTCCAGGCGGCGTACTCGCAGCGGGTGATCGGTGCGATGCGGGTGCGCGTCGCCGCCGCGTCCGGCCCGTCGGATGCGGGTGCGTCGGCTCCGGGGACAGGGGCGGCGGCGCGGTCCCCCGGCACCGCGCCGTGTGTGATCTTGGTGAGCATGCGCAGGAAATAGGCGGCGGTGAGGACCGCGCCGAGCCCGCCGACGACCATGAACGTCGCGAACGTCTCGCGCGGCAGGTCGGCGTGCGGCCGGTACGCGCCGAGCAGCGCCAGCATCTCGCCCCAGAAGCCGGCGAGGCCGGGCAGGCCCAGGCTCGCGATCGAGGCGAATGTCAGGAAGGACGCCAGCCGCGGCGCCTCGGTGAGCATGCCGCCGCCGAGCCGGTCCAGCTCGCCGGTGCCGTACCGGACCTTGACGGCCCCGGCCAGGAAGAACAGCAGCCCGGTGATCAGCCCGTGGGCGATGTTGCCGAACAGCGCCGCGTTCACCCCGACCGGGGTGAGGGTGGCGATGCCCAGCAGCACGAAGCCCATGTGCCCGACGGACGAGAACGCGATCATGCGTTTCAGCTCGCGTTGCGCCAGGCAGGCCAGCGCGGCGTAGACGATTCCGATGACGGCGAGCAGCCCGAGCCAGGGCGCCCAGTACGCGGCGCCGTCCGGGGCCAGCGGCAGCGCCACCCGGACCAGGCCGTAGGTGCCCATCTTCAGCAGCACCCCGGCCAGCAGCACCGACCCGACGGTGGGCGCCTCGGTGTGCGCGTCGGGCAGCCAGGTGTGCAGCGGCCACATCGGCGCCTTGACGCCGAAGCCCAGCACCATCAGCAGGAACGCGGTGACCTGCACGCCGTGGGCGACGCCGGCGCCGTGCCGGCGGGCCAGCTCGGTCAGGTCGAGCGTCCCGGCGTTCACCGCGACCAGCAGCATGCCCGCCAGCAGCAGGCCGGAGCCGAGCAGCGTGTAGAGGATGAACTTGTACGCGGCGGCGCGGCGGCCCGGGCCTCCCCACAGCGCGATCACCGCGTACATCGGGATCAGCACGACCTCGAAGAACACGAAGAACAGCACCAGGTCGAGCGCGAGGAACGTGCCGAGCAGCCCGACCTCCAGCACCAGCAGCAGCCCGACGAGCAGGCGGTCGGACGCCGCCCCGTGCGGCGGGTGCCGCAGGGCGTGCACGAAGCACAGCAACGACAGCAGCGCGGTGAGCAGCACCAGCGGCAGCGAGATGCCGTCGACGCCGAGGTGGAAGCGCAGCCCGATCGCCGGCGCCCAGTCGCGGTCGATCTCCAGTTGGACGCGCGAGGGGTCGCCGTAGTCGAACGCGGCCGCCGCCGACAGCGCCACCAGCAGCGTCGCGCCCGAGACGCCGACCCCGTAGCGGCGGACGGCGCCGTCCCCCGGCAGGAAGCGCCCGGCCGGAAGCAGCAGCGCCAGCGCCCCCGCCAGCGGGATCGCGAGCAACAGCACGAAGATCACAGGAAGATCACCGCCCCGGCCGCGATGAGGACGATCCCGGCGATCAGGCCGGTGAGGTAGGTCTGCGGGTTGCCGTTCTGGGGCCGCCGCAGCGGTTCGGCGAGGCGGCGCGCGCCGCGGGCGGCGCCGACGACCGCCGCGTCGATGCCGCGCCGGTCCACCGCGACGACCTGGCGCGCCACGGCCCGCACGGGACGCACGACCGCGGCCGCGTACAGCTCGTCGACGTAGAACGCGCGGGCGAACACGGCGCGGGCGGGGCCGAGTACCCGCGCGGGGTCGGCGGCGGGGTCGCGGTTCCAGATGTAGAACGCCGCGCCCGCGCCCACCGCCGCGCACAACAGCGCCACGACGGCCGAACCGAGGTGCGGCCGCAGCTCGGCGGAGCCCAGCCCGAAGAACCCGAGGACCGCCGACGGCACGGCCAGCGCGGCCACCGTCCACGACATGAGCTTGGGCGCCTCGCGCACCTCGTACCCGCCGCGCGGCTCGCCGAAGAACGTCAACAGCCACAGCCGCATCGCGTACGCCGCCGTCACCGCGGCCGTCAGCAGCAGGCCCGCGTACACGGTCCAGGCGACGCCCGCCGGGATGTGCACACCGGAGGCGATCTCGCCGCCGTGGGCGGCGGCGTGCTGGGCGGCCTCGATGACGGAGTCCTTGCTGAACCAGCCGCTGACCGGCGGGACGCCGACGAGCGCCGCCAGCCCGATCGTCATCGACCAGAACGTGATCGGCATCCCGGTGCGCAGCCCGCCGTAGTGGCGCAGCATGTTCGACCCGGCCGTGACGATCACGCAGCCGGCCGCCAGGAACAGCAGGGCCTTGAACGCGCCGTGGGCGAGCAGGTGGAAGATCGCGCCGTTCCACGCGCCGACCGCCAGCCCGGCCGCCATCACCGCCAGCTGGCTGATCGTCGAGTACGCCAGGACGCGCTTGATGTCGTCCTGCGCCAGCGCCGCCAGCGCCGACCCCAGCATCGAGACCACCGCGACCGCGCCGAGCAGCGCCAGCGCGGCCGGGGCCGCCAGGAACACCCCGTACACGCGGGCCACGACGTACACGCCCGCCGCGACCATGGTGGCCGCGTGGATCAGCGCGCTGATCGGCGTGGGGCCCGCCATCGCGTCCGGAAGCCAGGTGTGCAGCGGGAACTGCGCGCTCTTGCCCGCCACCCCGGCCAGCAGCAGCAGCGCGGCCGCCGTGACCGTCGCGTGCGGCAGCGTCCCGGCCCGCGCCGCGATCTCGCCGATGTCGAACGAGCGGGCGCCCGCCCCGAGCACGAACACGCCGAACAGGAATCCGACGTCGCCGAGCCGGGTGACCAGGAACGCCTTGACGGCGGCGCGCGAGTTGGCGCGGTCCTCCCAGTGGTGGCCGATCAGGAAGTAGGAGCAGACCCCCATGACCTCCCAGCCGACGTAGAGCAGCAGCAGGTCGCCCGCGTACACCACCAGCAGCATGGCGGAGGTGAACAGGGAGATGAACGCGGCGTAGGAGGAGTAGCGGGGGTCGTCGGCCAGGTAGGCGACCGAGTAGACCTGCACGGCCAGCGCGACGAGGCACACCATCAGCCCGACGACGGCCGACAGCCCGTCCAGCCGCAGGCCGACCTCGATCGGCACGGTGCCGGTCTCGACGAGGGTGAGCGTGCCGGTGCGCGTGCCGGGCGTGCGCCAGACGGCGAACGCCGCGATCGCCGACAGCACGGCGGCGACGGCCACCGGCAGGCAGGCGATCAGCGCGGGACCGTTGCGCAGCGGCGAACGCTCCGCCGCCAGTGCGGCCCGCCACCGGGCCCGCCGCCCCTCGGCGGGCGGCCCTTCGGCGGGCGCCTCGGCCTGGGCTTCGGCGGGGGGTTCGGCTTGGTCGCGGGGCGGGCGTGCGCGCAGCGCCTCGGACAGGCGGGGGCCCAGCAGCATCCCGGCGAACGCCGCGACGAACGGCAGCAGGATGACGACGGAGGTCAGCGCGATCACGTCGCGCCTCCCTCGCCGCCGGCCCGCACGGCCGCCGCCGCGCGTTCGCCGTCCGCGTCACCATCATGGTCGCCGTCATGGCCGCCGTCATGCACCTCGGGACCGGGCGCCGCGTCCTCCGACAGCGTGCGCAGCCGGTCGACGTCGATCATCTGGCGGTTGCGGTAGACGAGCAGGACGATCGCCAGCCCCAGCCCCACCTCGGCGGCGGCGATCACGATGGTGAACAGGGTCAGCACCTGCCCGCCGTGCAGCCGGTCGCGCCACCACACGTCGAACGCGACCAGGTTGAGGTTGACGGCGTTGAGCATCAGCTCGACCGACATCAGCACCAGGATCGCGTTGCGCCGGGCCAGCACCCCGTACACGCCGACCGAGAACAGCAGCGCGGCGACGACCGCGGGATAGGCGACGTGCATCAGCGCTCGCCCCGCTTCCTGGTGGGTTCCTTGTCCTTCGGCCCGCCGACGTCGGAGCGCGACAGCACGATCGCGCCGACCAGCGCGGCCAGCAGCAGCACCGACAGCACCTCGAACGGCAGCACCCAGGTGCGGAACACGGCGGCGCCGAGCGCGTCGGCCGAACCGCCGCCCGCCCGCAGCGGCATGGACGCGTCCCGGAACCCGATGACCACCACCGACACCAGCACGCCCGCCGTCGCCAGCGCGACCGCCAGCGCCGCCCACCGGTTGCCCGAGTCCAGGTCGGCCGCCCGGCCGATCGGCGCCCGGGTCAGCATGATGCCGAACAGCAGCAGGACGACCACCGCGCCCACGTAGATCAGCACCTGCACCCACGCGACGAACTCGGCGGTCAGCACCAGGTAGCCGCCCGCGAGCGCGCCCAGGCACACCACCAGCCACAGGGCCGCGTGCACCAGCTGCCGCGTGGTGACCACCAGCACGGCCGAACCGACGGCGACCACGCCCAGCAGCGCGAAGACGATCTCCTGGCCGGTCATGCGCCTCCCCCGCCGGGCCCGCCTCGTCCCGGCGGCCGCGGGTCACGGCCGGCCCGCGGCCCGCGGGCGGCGCAGCCCGCCGGACCGCGTGCCGC
>NZ_BAABDO010000217.1:0-4881 GCF_039539665.1 Actinomadura keratinilytica | reverse complement strand
CTCGGCAGCCGAGAACCAGACGATCTAGCCTCCAAGATCGCCGGGGCGGTCCAGCCTCGCAGACGGTCACGTGTGGCGCGTGCCGCAGCGAGGCATCGGTGGCGAGCTGAAGATCCTTGTCCCAGATCAGGGTAGGGATGTGCCGGTCGCGGGTGTAGTGGGCCAGGAGCTCGGCTTGGCGGTGCAGGTCGCACGTGTGGCCGGGGCTGCCGCAGGTGGTGGTGTTGCGGCCTTCGATCGGCCAACGCCATTCCAGCATCAGCGCGTCCACGTTCGGAAAGCCGCTGTCCCAGGTGTAGTGGTCGCGCAGGTCCTCGTCGGCCTCGTCCAGGTCACGGTTGGCCTGAAGGAAGACGACTTCGTGGCCGAGGTCGGTGATGATGCCGTCGATAAGGGTGCGGCGGTGGCTGCGTCCGCCATCGGGGGTGTCCGTGATTCCCGCGCCGAGGAAACCCCAGAAGCTGTAGCCGATTCTCATCACTCGGCCTCCATGTCTGGTTTGAAGTCGGCGCCCGATGACGGAGCGCTCTGCGCAGTGGCGGTGAGCGGGGATACGTTGGAGCGTGCGGTCTTGGTCACCCACCACTCGCCGATCAAGGCCGCGTCCAACCCGGATGCTGTCAGGCAGTCCAATGCCTGGTCGACGGTGCCGCAGATCGGTTTGCCCTTGACGTTCAGCGAGGTGTTGATCAGTACCGGGTGGCCGGTGATGGCGGCGAACTCGGCCAGGATCTCGGCCAGGAGCGAGTTCTGCTCGTGCGTGACTGTCTGCACACGAGCCGTGCCGTTGACGTGCACAACCGCGGGGACCGTCTGCCGGGCGAGGTCGGTCACACCTGAGGCGATCGACATGAACGGCGACGGCTGGGCGAGGGTGAAATAGTCGCTGGCGTGGTCGGCGAGTACGACGGGCGCGAATGGCCGGAATGGCTCTCGATACTTCACCGTGGCGTTCAGCCGGTCCACCACGCCGGGCGTCAGCGGTGACGCCAGGATCGAGCGGTTGCCCAGTGCACGCGGCCCAGCCTCCAGCCGCCCTTGGAACAGACCGACGATCTGCCCATCTGCGAGCCGCTGCGCGATCAGTTCGGCGGGCTCGGAGAGCCGAACCGCGATCAGCCCCGGCCGCGGTTGGCGAGACAGCCGTACCTCGTCGTAGCTGGGACCGAGATAACAGGCTCCTGCGACGCCGGACGGGAGACGCCCGGTGAGCGTTCGATGCAATGCCAGGGCCGCACCTGCTGCCGTACCTGAATCCCCGGGGGCGGGCGGAACGGTGACCTGCTCGAACTCGGCCTGCTGGCAGATCTTTCCAATGGCTACACAATTCATCGCGACCCCGCCCCCGACCATCAGCACCGGCTCGCCGGTCAGGGCCCGCGCCAGCCGTGCAAGGTGCACCATGACGTGCTCGATACGCTCCTGAAGCGCGGCGGCCAGATCCCGGTGGACCTGTTCCACTGGGGCGTCTGGGGCGCGAGGTGGGCAGGTCGCGGCGATAAACGCCTCGCTGACGCGCGGCCACGCCCGTGACAGCACCCGCAGCGGGAACCACCGCACGTCCACACGAAAGCCGCTGGAAGTGAGCGGGATGGCCTGGCGGAACAGGTTTCGAAAGCGGGCCGGGTCGCCGGTGGCGGCCAGCGCCATCACCGTGCCTTCCTCGTCACCGCGTCGCCAGCCCAGGTGCGCCGTGACGGCACCGTAGACATACCCGAGGGAGGCGGGATCGTTGACGGTGAGCAGGCGACGCAGGTGCAGACGCCCGTCGGCGGTACGGCGTGCGTGGGTGATGGTGGTGGTCGCAGACTCTCCGAGGCTGTCGACTACCAGCACCGCCGCCCCGCGTGCAGGGGCGAGCCGGTCGGCACCAGCGGCGAGGGCGTACAACCCGTGCGCAAGGTGATGCTCCACGCCGGTTATGGCCGCGTTCGGGAAGCAACGTGCGAACTGGGCGTACCGCTCGCGGGCCAAGAGGTGGACGCGAGCGAACGAGCGGGCGCGCGGCAGGGAACGCCGCATTGTGGTCGGGCACAGCAGATAGGCCAGTGAGGCGGCGGCAGCCGTCAGGTAACGGCGCGGGTCGAAGTTGTAGGCGACGTGCGTGACCTGGCTCGGCGACAGGTTCGCCTCATCCAACAGCCAGGAGATCGCCTGCTGTGGGTAGGCGCGGGTGTGCTTGTCGCCGTTGAGGCGTTCTTCCTCTACCAATCCCACCAGGCGCCGGCCTGCGATGAGCGCGGCGGCAGAGTCGTGCGTGCCCGAGCACAAGCCGAGCACCACCGGCTCCGTAGGGGCGGCCGTAATCGTGTTCATGGGCGGTCACTTTCCGGGATCGGGTCGGGCAGGTGTTGGGCGGCGCGGTCCAAGTGCTCGTACCAGGCGAGCAGTGCTTCACCCAGCGGCCCGCCAGTGGCATGGGCCAAGCGGTACGCGTCGCCGTGGTCACCGCTACGGCGGATGCGGTAGCTGCGCATCACGGCCGCCGCATTGGCCCAGCCGGGGTGATCGAGGTCGCGGTCCTCGATCACCGCCTGCAAGAGCGTGTCGAAGTCCTGCCATGGCACGCTCAACTGCGGCATCACCGGGCTCGGGCGGACCGCGAGACCCGTCAGCAGGTCTTGGGCGGCAGGCAGATGCTCGTCGTAGAGATGCAGCGACATGACGTGGTGGTGGTAGGTGCCCAGTTCCGCTCCCACCCAGCTGGCCATCAGCTCATGCAGGACGGTGTCAGTGAACAGGTCGTAGCAGAAGCCCAGCCACAGGTCCTGGCTACGCATCGTGGTGTGCAGGTCCAGCCGTCCGTCGCGCAGGATGAACTGCCATCCGAGCGTGCACGGCACGTCTTTGTTCCCCTTGTGGTCGCGGAGCGGGTCCCACAGCTGTACCACTGCGCGCCGTGATTCCGGATCGTCCAGCAGCAGACGGCGGGCCTGATCGAGTTGGTCAATGCACCCGGCCCAGGCTCGCAATCGAGGGCCGTAGGCGCCGCGCAAGACGTGGTCATCGGCGAACTGTCGCAACCGCTGGTTGTAGGTGTAGATCCATCCGTCGTCCACTCCGGCCAGAATCCACACCGTCTCCGCCACCGCGAACGCCGCGTTGATCACCCGGACCGGCGGCGCGCACACCAGCCGTCGCCGCGGGGAGGTCAATTCCAGATGGACGTCAACGACTTCCCGGGTGGACAAGCCGCGTGGCGCACAGGCGGCCCCTTGTTCCACGACGACCGCGACGGCATCACGCCACAGTTCGGTTGCCGAGTCATTGGTCAGCGCGATCATTGCGTGGCCCCTCCGCGCGAAGGCTCGGCCCTGCTCGGCGCCGCCTCGGACCAGTCAGGCGGTGCGGATGGGGCAAACATCTTGCGAAGGTACTGCCACTGTCGCCGCAGGCCCTCGTCCAGCCCGACCTTCGGGAACCACCTGAGCACCAGCGCGGCCCGGGTCAGGTCGGCGCGTGTGGCGGCGGCATCGCCCGCTCGATCACCAGTCTTCCGCAGCGGCACCGGTGCGCCGACCAGGGCTCCGATTCTCTCGGCGACCTGCCGGAGCGACGCCGCGTCGCTTCCGGCTGCGTTCACGACCAGGCCTTGGCCTGCGTCCAGTGGCGCGGCAATCGCCGCCAGGGTGGCCTCGACCAGGTCGGAGACGTACGTCCAGGTGTGGGGTACGGTGCCGGTCCCGTACAGAGGAAGCGGCTGCCCGCTGACGGCGGCGGTGAACATCCGGTTGATCACCATTGCCGGACGGCAGCCTGGCCCGAATGCGGTGAAGAACCTCAGCGCAACAACGCTCATCGTGGAACGCGGATGTCGGGCGTAGGCGAGTGCCAGTCGCTCCGCCGCGAGCTTGGCCACGCCGTACGGGGAGGTCGGCTCGGTCGGCGCGTCCTCACTGACCGGCCCGGTCACACCCGGCCCGTACACGTGGGAGGAGGAGGCCAGGACCACCCGAGGCACACCCACCAGCTGACATGCGCGCAGTAGCCGTTGCGTGCCCAGCACCGACGCTGCGTGGTCGGCGAACCCCGTATCCCACGAAGCGGCCACATCGGTGGCCGCCGCCAAATGCACCACCGCGCCGACCTGTGCCAGGAGCCCGGACAGCTCGCTCAGTTCCATTGTGGTCAAATCGGCCTTAACCTGGCACAGGCGCGAATTGACGATCAACGACGCTCCGTCATTGGGCTCGGGGCAGCGTGTGTCCACGCCGATCATCGGCACGTTCCGCTCCACCAACGCCGCGCGCAGGTGCCGACCGATGAACCCCTCCGTGCCGGTCACCAGCACCGGCCTCGACAAGGTCGTCGACGTGGGCGGCAACTGCGAGAGAAGATCAGAACGCTCCACCATGGGGTACCGCCTCTCCGGTCCGAGGGCGCAGAGGTGATCTCCGCAATCGGATCCCAGGACCTCACGCCTCATAGACAAGCCCGACGACAGGTCCGCCCGACAGTGGTGCCGATGGTGCGGACCTGAGCCCCCTGTAGCGGCCAGTAGTGGCCTGGTAGCGCGCATAGCGAACCGGTAGTGGCCATAGCTCACCAGCATCAGCTCGTCTACTGTCGCCAGTACCGTGTCCAATGTGCTGCGGAGGAAGCGCCGCGCGGAGCCGGTTGCGCCACTCATGGAGGTCCCATGCCTGACGCGCCGCTGAAGGAGCTGCTGGCTACGATCGGCATGAACGGCGAACGTTTAGCCGGACGAGTTAACGCGCTGGCCGAAACGCTCAGGCTCCCGCAGCGCGTGCATCCGAAGACCCCTTACAAGTGGATCCAGGGGCAGACGCCGAAACCCCCCTTGCGATCGCTGGTCGTCCAAGTACTCAGTGAACTGTTTCCATCCTCATTGGGCCTGGTGGTGGAGGGTGAGGATCGCCT
>NZ_BAABDO010000216.1:0-4940 GCF_039539665.1 Actinomadura keratinilytica | reverse complement strand
GCCGACCGGGCGCTCGGCGAGCACCTCGGCGGCCCCGGCGGCCAGCGCGGCGGCGGCGAAGTCGTGGCCGTCGGCGCGTTCGCCGCGCAGCGCGGCGAACAGCGCGCCGGGCTCCACGGCCCGCGAGTCGATGACGACGGGGCCGCGGACCACGGCGTCCGCGCCGTCCCCGTGGGCGACGCCGCCGGTCAGCTCCGCGATAGTCGCCAGCGGAAGTGGGATCACGCCTGCGTCCTGTCTCCTCGTGCGTTCTCGACGTTGGACGCGCCCGCGGCGGCCTGCGTTCGGCGCAGCGCCGCGCGCAGGACCTCCCGGTCGTCGAACGGCAGCACCTCGCCGGCCACGTACTGGCCCAGCTCGTGGCCCTTGCCGGCCACCACCAGCACGTCGCCGCGGCGGGCGCGGGCGACGGCGAGCTCGATCGCGGCCGCGCGGTCGGGCTCCACCACCACATGGGCGCGCCGCTCCAGCGGCACCTTCAGCCCGCCCTCGACCATAGCGGCGAGGATGGCCAGCGGGTCCTCGGACCGGGGGTTGTCGTTGGTGAAGTACACCATGTCGGCCAGCCGCGCGGCGGCCTCGCCCATCAGCGGGCGCTTGCCGGGGTCGCGGTCGCCGCCGCAGCCCAGCACCACGGCCAGCCGCCCCTCGGTGAGCGGGCGCAGCGCGGTCAGCACCGCCTCGACCGCCCCCGGTTTGTGGGAGTAGTCGACCAGGGCGACGAAGTCCTGACCCGCGTCGACGCGCTCCAGGCGGCCGGGCACGCCGGTCAGCGACGCCACGCCGTGCACCGCGGCGGGCAGCGTCAGGCCCGCCTCCACCAGCGCCACGATCGCGGCCAGCGCGTTGGCCACGTTGAACGGCCCGGGCAGCTGGACGGCCGCGTCGGCCTCGATGCCGCCGGGGCCGACCACGCGGAACACGCTGCCGTCGGCGCCGAGCCGCACGTCCTCGGCGCGCCAGTCGGCCGCCGGGTCGCCGGACGCCGAGTAGGTGGTCAGCGGGATGGTCGCGACCTCCACCAGCTCGCGGCCCCACTCGTCGTCGAGGTTGACCACGCCGACCCGCGCGTAGTCGGGGGTGAACAGCCGGGCCTTGGCGGCGAAGTACTCCCGCATGGTGGGGTGGTAGTCCAGGTGGTCCTGGGACAGGTTGGTGAAGACCGCCACCTCGTAGTGGGCGCCGCCGACCCGGCCCTGGTCGAGCGCATGGCTGGAGACCTCCATGGCCGCCGCGCCCACCCCGCGCTCGCGCATCGCGGCGAACAGCGCGTGCAGGTCGGTGGCCTCGGGGGTGGTCAGCGCGGAGGGCACCCGGTCGGCGCCGATCCGCACCTCCACGGTGCCGATCACGGCGGTGTCCACCCCGCCCGCGCGCAGCCCCGCCTCCAGCAGGTACACGGTGGTGGTCTTGCCGCTGGTGCCGGTGACGCCGATGAGCGCCAGGTCCCGGGCCGGCTCGCCGTACACCCAGGCGGCGGCCTGGCCGAGCCGGGCCCGCACGTCGTCGACCACGAGCACGGGCAGGCCCGCGGCGGCGGCCCGGTCGCGTCCGGCGGGGTCGGTGAGGATCGCCTTGGCGCCCGCGGCGGCGGCCTGCCGGGCGAAGTCGGCACCGTGCGCGCGGGTGCCGGGCAGCGCCGCGTACAGGTCGCCCGGCAGCACCCGGCGGGAGTCGTGGGTGATGCCGGTCACCGACACCCCCGCCGACCGCCGGCCGTCCCCGGCCTCCGCGACCCCCAGCAGCGCCGCCAGACCGGACAGCGGCCGGGCCGGGGTGGTCGTCGGGCGCATGGCGTGTCTTTCGGTACGGGACGTTCGGGCGGACGTCTGGACGGACGTTCGGGCGGACGTTCGGGCGGACGCGGCTGCCGATGCTGAACTCACGGCGGAAGAGGGTACTCGCTGCGATCAGTCCCGGGCGTAGATCTTGACGGTCGGCGGTTTGCTTCCCGTCGGCGGGATCTTCCGGGTCTGCAGCGCGAAGCTCATCACGTCCTTGAACACCGGCGCGGCCGCATCGCCACCATAGTGGCTTCCCCGCCGCGGGTTCTGCAGGACCACCTGAACGACCAGCTGCGGGTCATCGGCGGGTGCGAATCCGGCAAAGGAGGCGGTGTAGCCGCCGCCCCGGTAGCATCCGCAGGAGGGGTTGACGATCTCCGCGGTGCCGGTCTTGCCCGCCACCCGGTAGCCCTTGATGCGCGCCTTGGGGGCGGTGCCCTCCTCGGAGATGACGCCCTCCAGCATGTCGCGCAGCTTGCGGGCGGTGTCGGCGCTGATCACCTGGCGCCGCTCGGGCGCCGGGGCGGGGGTGAACGAGCCGTCCTCGCCCGTGCTGCCCAGGATCAGGTTGGGGGCGACCCGGACGCCGTTGTTGGCGATGGTGGCGTAGACGCTGGCCATCTGCAGCGCGTTCACCGACACCGTCTGCCCGAACGAGATCGGGTACCGGTCGGTGCCCGACCATTTGCTCGGCGGGCTGAGGCTTCCGGCGGTCTCGCCCGGCAGCCCGATGCCGGTCTTCTCCCCGAACCCGAAGGCGCGCAGGAACTGGTAGAGCGTCTGCTGGGAGATCCGCTCGCTGGCCAGGATGGTGCCGACGTTGCTGGAGGTGGCCAGCACGCCGGCGAACGTCAGCCGCTGCGTGGGGTGGTGGTGCGAGTCGTGGAACCTGCGGTCGTAGCGGGTGATGCTGTACGGCACGGTGAACGGCGTCTCGGGCGTGACGCCGCCCTTCTCCATGACCGCGGCCGCGGTGATCACCTTGCCGGTGCTGCCGGGCTCGTAGGCCTCGCGGACGATGGGGCTGTTCCAGCGCTCCTCGGGGTAGCGGCCGTAGTCGTTGGGGTCGTAGCCGGGCGCGGACGCCAGCGCCAGCAGCTGCCCGGTGCGCACGTCCATGACGATGACGCTGCCGTTGCGGGCGCCGGTCTCGCGCACCCGCTCCTCGATCGCCTCCTGCGCCTTGTACTGCAGGTCGCGCAGCAGCGTCAGGCGCAGTCCGCGGCCGGGCACCGAGGGCTGCTTCTGGTCCTCGCCCATGGGGATGTGCTGCCCCTCGGGGCTGATCTCCACGCGCTGCCATCCGGCCTGGCCGGCCAGCTGCTTGTTCATGGAGTACTCCAGCCCGGCGCCGCCCTCGCCCTCGGCGTTGACGAACCCGATGACGCCCGCGGCCAGGTCGTCGTTGGGGTACTCGCGCCGGTACTCCGGCAGCGTGCCGATGCCGGGCAGCTTCTCGGCGGTGACCAGCCGGGCCCGGTCGGGCCGCACCCCGTGCGCCAGGTACTCGAACCTGCTGCCGGTCTTGCTGATCACCTTCATGACGTGGTCCGGGTCCAGGCCCAGCATCGGCGCCAGCTTGGACACCACCTTCTGCCGGTCCTTGGGCTCGATCATGAGGGGGTCGGCGAAGACGGCGCGCGCCTCCACGGTCATGGCCAGCGGGTTGCCCTGGGCGTCGGTGATGTCGCCGCGCACCGCGGGCAGGTCGATGGTCTGCAGCCGCTGCCGCTTGGCCCGCTCGGTGTAGGCGGCCGACTCGATCGTCTGCAGCTGCACCAGCCGACCGGCGAACAGCGACAGCACGAACGCCACCACCAGCAGCCCGGCGTTCAGCCGCTTGATCGGGTCGCGGCGGCGGAACGGGACGCGCGGCCGGGGCCGTCGCGGCGGCCGCGGCGGGCCCGGCGGCCTGCCGCCCTTCCTGGGGCGTCCCTTGCCGTCGGCCTTGGCGGACGCCTTGGCAGGCGTCTTCGCGGCGGCCTTGCCGGTGTCCCTGGCGGTGCCTTTGGGCGCGCCCTTGGCGGGCGGACGCGTCGTCCTGTTCGCCGTCTTGCCGGCCGTCTTTCCCGCGGATTTGCTCGTCGGCTTGGCCGCGGGCCTGCCGCCCGGCTCCCTGTCCTTGCCCCTGTCGCGGGCAGGGGTGCGCTTGGGCGCGGCGGCGCCCGGCTCGCCCTTGCGGGGCGGCGGCACGGCGGCTCCGCGCGCGGGGCGCCGCGGCGTGCCCGCCCCCGGCGTCTTCGGCACACCGCCCGCCGGACGCCCGGACGCCCGCGCCGCGCCGGGGCCGCTTTTCTCGCTCCTGTCCTCGGGGCGCGCCCCCGAGCCGCGGGGACCGCGTCCCTGCGGGCCGCCCCGGCGGCCGGTCGGCGGCCCCGCCGTACCGCGTCCCGGCCGAGTCGTCACCGCGTCACTCCCTCGGCGTGCCCCGCGCTCACGGCGCCCCGGTGGTGGGCGCGCCGGACCGCTGCGCGGACGGCCGCTGCGCCTGCCCGTTCTGCGTCTGGCCGGTGCGGCTCTGCTCGCCGGACGCGCCGGTGTCGGAGGAGGTCGGCACGCCGTCGCCCGGCACCACCGCGCCGGGGATGCCGACGACGCCCGCGGCGCCCGCGGTGGCGGCCGCGGCGTGCGGCACCGGGCGCACCGGACCGCCGATCACCCGGCCGGTGGGCTCGTCGAGGTAGGCGACCTGCGTGGGCCGCACCATGCCGAGCGCCTCGGCCCGCTGCGCCAGGATCGCGGGCGACTCCTCCCGGGCGATGTCCTCCTGCAGCGCCTCCTTCTGCTGGGCGAGCAGCTTGTTGCTCTTCTGCAGCCGGGTCAGCGTGAACGCGTCCTCGGCCAGCACCGTGTTCAGCAGCAGCAGGCTGACCAGCGCGCCGCCCAGCAGCCCGACGATCAGCAGCACGAACGGCGTGCGCGGCGGCGCCGCGCCGCGCCGGGCGGCGGAACGCGGCGCGGCCCGCTCGGCCTTGGCGGCCAGCGCGGCCTTGGCGGGCTTGGCCGGCTGCGCCGACTCGGCCCCCGCCCTGGGCGCCCTGCCGGGCGTCTTGCCGGGCGCCTTGGCGGACGTCTTGGCGGACGTCTTGGCGGTGCGCGGCGGCGCGGCCGGGCGCGGACGCGCACCGCCCGCCGCACGCCCCGCGGACAAGTCGG
>NZ_BAABDO010000215.1:0-4950 GCF_039539665.1 Actinomadura keratinilytica | reverse complement strand
GCTGACCCGCGACGACGTGGTGATCCCCGACGGCTTCACCCGCCCCCTCGGCGCCTCCTGACTCGTCGGCGGCGAGCGAAGCGGAGCAGGACGGCCTGAAGGCCATAACAAAACGGACCTTCGTCCCTGCCTCGGGTGACGTGCTCGGTGGTGCGCTGGAATCCGCCTCCCAGCGCACACCGAGGAAGACACGTGAACACTCTGGATTTGTCCCGATGGCAATTCGGGATCACCACCGTCTACCACTTCATCTTCGTGCCGTTGACCATCGGCCTGTCGGCCCTGGTGGCCGGCATGCAGACCGCCTGGCACCGCACGAAGAACCCGCTCTACCTGCGGATGACCCGGTTCTTCGGGAAGCTGTTCCTGATCAACTTCGCGATGGGCGTGGTCACCGGCATCGTGCAGGAGTTCCAGTTCGGCATGAACTGGTCGGACTACTCGCGGTTCGTCGGCGACGTGTTCGGCGCTCCGCTGGCCATGGAGGGACTGCTGGCGTTCTTCCTGGAGTCCACCTTCCTGGGCCTGTGGATCTTCGGCTGGGACCGGCTGCCGCCCCGCCTGCACCTGGCCACCATCTGGCTGGCCTCGATCGGCACCATGCTGTCGGCGTACTTCATCCTGGCCGCCAACTCCTGGATGCAGCACCCGGTCGGCTACCGGATCGACCCCGAGACCGGGCGGGCCGAGCTGACCAGCATCTGGGAGGTGCTCACCAACTCCACCGCGCTGGTGACCTTCCCCCACGTGATCTTCGCGGCGCTGCTCACCGGCGGCCTGTTCGTCGCCGGGGTGAGCGCCTGGCACCTGGCGCGGCGGCGCGAGGTGCAGCTGTTCCGCCGGGCGACGCGCGCCGGCCTGATCGTCTCGCTGGTCGCCGCGATCGGCGTGACCGTGTCCGGCGACCTGCAGGCGCGCGTGATGACCGAGCAGCAGCCGATGAAGATGGCCGCCGCCGAGGCGCTGTACGAGACCTCCGCGCCCGCCTCCTTCTCCCTGCTCACCATCGGTTCGCTGGACGGCGGCGAGGAGCTGTGGAGCCTGCGCGTGCCGCACGTGCTGTCGTTCATGGCCACCGGCGAGCCGAACGGCACCGTCGAGGGCGTCAACGACGTGCAGCGGGCGTACGAGCAGCGCTACGGGCCCGGCAGCTACACGCCCGTCATCCCCATCACCTACTGGACGTTCCGCCTGATGATCGGGTTCGGGTTCCTGGCCGGGCTGCTGGCCGTGGCCGGGCTGTGGCTGACCCGGGGCGGACGGCTGCCGAGCGGGCCGTGGTTCCACCGCGCCGCGCTGGCGGGGATCGCGCTGCCGTTCCTGGCCAACACCATGGGGTGGATCTTCACCGAGATGGGCCGCCAGCCGTGGGTGGTGATGGGCCTGATGCGCACCCGCGACGGCGTCTCGCCCGACGTGTCCACCGCTGAGGTGGTCACCTCCCTCACGGTGCTCACGCTGCTGTACGCGGCGCTGGCGGTGGTGGCGGTGGCGCTGATGGCCCGCCATGCCCGCAAGGGGCCGCCGCCGCAGGACCAGGCGCCCGCCGCCGACGAGCCCGTGCCCGCCTTCTCCTACTGAGCTCGCGGAGCCCGTAGCGAGCCGCATCACCGGAGACGCTCATGGAACTGACCACCGTCTGGTTCACGCTGATCGCCGTGCTGTGGACCGGCTACTTCGTCCTGGAGGGGTTCGACTTCGGCGTCGGCGTGCTGCTGCCGGTGCTGGCGCCGCGCCGCGGCGCCGCCGACGGCGGCGCCCACGCCGACACCGACCGCCGCGTCATGATCAACAGCATCGGGCCGGTGTGGGACGGCAACGAGGTGTGGCTGCTGGTCGCCGGCGGCGCCACCTTCGCCGCCTTCCCCGAGTGGTACGCCACCCTGTTCAGCGGCTTCTACCTGCCGCTGCTGCTGATCCTGGTCGCGCTGATCGTGCGGGGCGTTGCGTTCGAGTACCGCGGCAAGGGCCCGGCGTCCGGCCCCGAGGCCGAGCGCTGGCGGCGCAACTGGGACCGTGCCATCTTCTGGGGGTCGCTCGTCCCGGCCTTCCTGTGGGGCGTGGCGTTCGCCAACATCGTCCGCGGCGTGCCGATCGACGCCGACCACCACTACACCGGAGACCTGCTCACCCTGCTCAACCCGTACGCGCTGCTCGGCGGGCTCACCACGCTGGCGGTGTTCACCCTGCACGGCGCGGTGTTCCTGGCCCTCAAGACCGACGGCGAGGTGCGCTGGCGCGCCCGGGCCCTGCTGACGCGGCTGGCCGCGCCCGTCGTGGTGCTCGCCGCCGCGTTCCTGGCGGTGACCCAGATCATCCAGGGCAAGCCGCTGACCTGGGTCACCGCCGCCATCGCCGCGGTCGCGCTGCTCGGCGGGATCGCGGCCGGGCTGCGCGGCCGGGAGGGCTGGGCGTTCACCGGCACCGCCGTGGCGATCGCGGCGACGGTCGCGACGCTGTTCGGCGACCTGTGGCCGAACGTCATGCCGTCCACCACCGACGCCGCCCACAGCCTCACCGTGCACAACGCCGCCTCGTCCCCGTACACGCTGGAGGTCATGACCTGGGTCGCGGTGGTCTTCACGCCGGTCGTCCTGGGCTACCAGGCGTGGACGTACTGGGTGTTCCGGCGCCGCCTCACCCGGCAGGCCATCGCCCCCGCCGAGCCGACCCCCGGAGCAGAGGCGGCACGGTGAGACCGCCGCTCGACCCCCGCCTGCTGCACCACGCCCGCGCCGCCCGCGCCTTCCTCGCCGGCACGGTGGCGCTGGGCCTGGTCGCGACGGGGCTCGTCCTGGCCCAGGCCGTGCTGCTCGCCCGCATCCTGGCCGGGGCGTTCGACGGGCAGGGCGCCGCGGACCTCGCCCCCGCGTTCCTGCTCCTGCTCGCCGTGGCGGCCGGGCGCGCCCTGGCCGCCTACGGCGGGGAGGCGCTGGCCCTGCGCGCGGCCGCCGCGGTCAAGGCGCAGCTGCGGCTGCGGCTGGTGAGCCGCGTCCTGCGCAGCGTCCCGGACCCCGCGCGGCAGCCGGGCGAGCTGGCGACGCTCGCCACCCGCGGGCTGGACGCGCTGGACCCCTACTTCGCGCGGTACCTGCCGCAGCTCGTGCTGGCCTTCCTGACGCCGGCCGCCGTGCTCGCCGTGGTGGGCGGCGCCGACCTGCTGTCGGCCGGCGTCATCGCGGCCACCCTGCCGCTGATCCCGGTGTTCATGGTCCTGGTCGGCCTGCACACCCGGGCCCGCACCGAGCGGCAGTGGTCGCTGCTGGAGCGGCTGGGCGGCCACTTCCTCGACGTGGTCGAGGGGCTGCCGACGCTCAAGGTGTTCGGCCGCGCCAAGGCCCAGGCGGCGGTGATCCGCGAGGTGACCGGCGCGCACCGGCGGGCCACCATGCGCACGCTGCGGGTGGCGTTCCTGTCGGCGCTGGTGCTGGAGCTGCTGTCCACGCTGGCGGTGGCGCTGGTCGCGGTCGAGATCGGGCTGCGCCTGCTGGGCGGCGGCATGCCGTACGAGACGGCGCTGCTGGTGCTGCTGCTGGCGCCCGAGGCGTACCTGCCGCTGCGCAACGTGGGCGCCCAGTTCCACGCCAGCATGGAGGGCGTCACCGCCGCCGGGCGGGTGTTCGAGGTCCTCGAAGGCGCCGTGCCGGAGGACACCACCACGGCCGATCATGCCGCCGATCACGCCGGCGATCACGCCGCCGGACCGGACGGCGGGCGCCTGCGCCTGGACCGGGTGACGGTGCGCCGCCCGGGACGGGACCGGCCTGCGCTGTCGGAGGTGTCCCTGGAGGTGGCGCCGGGGGAGCGGCTCGTGGTCGTCGGGCCCAGCGGCGCGGGCAAGAGCACCCTGCTCGCCGTGCTGCTGCGCTTCGTCCAGCCCACCGAAGGGCACACCGGCTTCGAGGACATGCCGGCCGAGCGGTGGCGCGAGCGCATCGCCTGGGTGCCGCAGGACCCCTACCTGTTCGCCGGAAGCGTGGCCGACAACATCCGGCTCGGCGACCCCGGCGCGTCCGACCGCGCCGTACGGCGCGCCGCCCGCCTCGCCGGGGCCGACGAGTTCGTCCGGGACCTTCCCCAGGGGTACGACACCCCGGTCGGCGAACGCGGCGCGCGCCTGTCGAGCGGGCAGCGGCAGCGCATCGCGCTGGCCCGCGCGTTCCTGCGGGACGCGCCGCTGCTGCTGCTCGACGAGCCCACCGCCCATCTCGACGGCGAGAGCGCCGAAGGCGTCCGCACCGCCGTCGAACGCCTCATGGAGGGACGCACGGTCGTGCTGGTCACCCACGACCACACCTGGACCCGGCTCGCCGACCGGGTCGCCGAGATCGACGGCGGACGGCTCACCATCCGCCGTCCGGCGGACGTGCGGCAGGCCGCGCCGCCGGAGACGGCGCCGGTCATGGCGGTGGCGTCATGACCGCCGTGCCGCCGGTCGCGCGCCGCGCCCCGCTGCTGCGCCTGCTGGGCCTCGCCCGGCCGCTGCGCGCCAGGCTGCTGGTCGCGGTCCTGGCAGGGGCCGCCACCACCGCGGCCGGGATCGCGCTGCTGGGCGTGTCCGGGTTCCTCATCGCCCGCGCCGCCGAGCACCCGGGCGTCACCGCGCTCACCATCGCCGTCGTGGCGGTGCGCGCCCTGGGCGTCAGCCGCGGCGTGCTGCGCTACGTCGAGCGGCTGGCCTCGCACGACGTGGCGTTCCGGGTGCTGGGCGACGTCCGCGTGCGCGTCTACCGGGCGCTGTCCCGCATCGCCCCCGCCGGGCTGCGCGAGCTGCGCTCCGGCGACCTGCTCACCCGGCTGGTCTGCGACGTCGACGACACCCAGGACGTGTTCGTCCGCGGCGTCGTCCCGGCCGCGGCCGCCGCGCCGCCCGGCGGCGCGGCCGACGCCGCCTGCGCGTTCCTGCTGGCCCCGGCGGCCGGCGCGCTGGTCGCCGCGCTGCTGGTCGCG
>NZ_BAABDO010000214.1:0-5054 GCF_039539665.1 Actinomadura keratinilytica | reverse complement strand
GCGCCACGTGCTCGTCGGGGGCGAGGCGGAACAGGTGGGCGCGCAGCGGCGGTTCCACCGACAGGTCGAAGCCCTGCCCGGCGGCGTCGGCGAGGGCGGCGGGCAGGTGCGCCTCGTCGGTCTCGACGACGGGGAGGCGGGGCCGCGCGGCCGCCGGGTCGAGGATGTGCTGGCGCGGCGTGCCCGACGCGTCCGGGTAAATGGTCCGCAGCGGTTCGTGCCGGGCCACCACGTCGCCGAGGGCGGCGCGCAGCGCGTCATGGTCGACGCGGCCGGTGAGCCGCAGCGCGACCGGGATGTTGTAGGCCGCCGAGCGGGCGCCCTCGAACCGGTTGAGGAACCACAGGCGCCGCTGCGCGTACGACAGCGGGATCACCTCGGGCCGGTCCCGGCGGACGAGCGGGGGCCGGGCCCGCCCCTGCGCCTCGTCCAGCCGCCCGGCCAGCGCGGCGACCGTCGGCGCCTCGAACAGGGCCCGCACGGGCAGTTCGACGCCGAGCGCGGACCGGACCCGCCCGGCCAGGCGGACGGCGGTCAGCGAGTCGCCGCCGAGCGCGAAGAAGTCGTCGTCCGCGCCGACCCGGTCCAGGCCGAGGACCTGCGCGTACAGGTTGCACAGGATCTCCTCGCGCGGGGTGCGCGGGGCGCGGCCGGTGCCGGAGGGCGCCGTGGGCGCGGGCAGCGCGGCGCGGTCCAGCTTGCCGTTGGGGGTCTGCGGCAGTTCGTCCAGCACCACCAGCACGGCGGGGACGGCGTGGTCCGGCAGCGAGCGGCCCGCGAAGCGGCGCAGTTCCGCCTCGTCGACGGCGGCGCCGGGGGCGGGGACGACGTAGCCGACGAGGCGGCCGTCGCGGACCGCGGCCGCCGCCTGCGCCACCGTCTCGTGCGCCGTCAGCACGGCCTCGACCTCGCCGAGTTCGATGCGGATCCCGCGGATCTTCACCTGCTGGTCGACGCGGCCCAGGTAGTCGAGGGTGCCGTCGTCGCGCCACCGCACGAGGTCGCCCGTGCGGTACATCCGCTCGCCGGGCGGGCCGTAGGGGCAGGCGACGAACCGTTCGGCGGTCAGCGCGGGCCGCCCCAGGTAGCCGCGGGCCAGGAGGGGGCCCGCGACGTAGAGCTCTCCGGGGGTTCCGGGCGGCACCGGCCGCAGCGCGCCGTCCAGCACGTAGACGCGGGTGTTGCGGATCGGCGCGCCGATCGGCGGGACGGGCCCGTCCGGCAGCGGCCCGCTCATCGTGGCGCACACGGTCGTCTCGGTGGGGCCGTAGGCGTTGACCATGCGGCGGTCCGGGGCCCAGCGGGCGACCAGGCCGGGCGGGCACGCCTCGCCGGCGACCAGCAGGGTGCGCAGCCCGGCGAGGTCCTCGCACGGCACGGTGGCCAGGGCCGAGGGGGTGATGACGGCGTGGCTGACGGCCCGGTCGCGGATCAGGTCGCGCAGGCGTTCCCCGCCGTACACGTCCGGCGGGGCGACCACCATGGCGGCGCCGGAGCCGATCGCGGCCAGCCGTTCGAACACCGAGGCGTCGAAGCCGGGCGAGGCGAGCTGCAGGACGCGGGCGTCGGGCCCGACCGCCATGCCGTCGATCTGCGCGCGGGCCAGGCTCGCGATGCCCGCGTGGGTGACGACCACGCCCTTGGGGCGGCCGGTCGATCCGGAGGTGTAGATGACGTAGGCCGGGTGGTCCGGCCGCGGCGCCGTGCCGCCGCGCGGCGCGTCCGGGGCCTGGGCGTCGATCAGCGCGGCGGTGGCGGGGTCGTCCAGCAGGAGCAGGCCGGTGCCGGGCAGCCGGTCGGCGTGCCGCGACGTGCTGACCGTCAGGACGGGGCGCGCGTCGCCGAGCATGTGGGCGATGCGTTGCGGCGGGTACTCGGGGTCCACGGGCAGGAAGGCGGCCCCGGCCTTGCCCGCGGCGAGGGTCGCCGTGACCAGGTCGGCCGAGCGGGGCAGCGCCACCGCCACGATCCGCTCGGGTCCGGCGCCGCGGTCGGCCAGCACGCGGGCGAGCCGGTTCGCCGCCGCGTCGAGTTCGCCGTAGGTGAGGACGGTGTCCCCGTCGATGACGGCGGGGGCGTCGGGCCGCCGGGCCGCCTGCGCCTCGAACAGGCCGTGGATCGTGGCGTCGGCGACGGCGTCCGCGGTGTCGTTCCAGACGGTGAGGGTGCGGTGGCGTTCGTCCTCGGTGAGCAGGTCGGCGCGGCCGACGGGCCCGCCGGGGTCGGCGGCGAACGTCTCGACGAGCCGCCGCAGGCGGCCGAGCAGCCGGTCGGCGTCGCGGTCCCCGTACAGGTCGGGCCGGTGGTACAGGCGCAGGGTGAGCCGCGGGCCGGGTACGGCGGCCAGGGACAGCGGGTAGTGGGTGGCGTCGTGGGAGTCGACGCCG
Organism: Actinomadura keratinilytica; assembly: GCF_039539665.1. Taxonomy (NCBI): domain Bacteria; kingdom Bacillati; phylum Actinomycetota; class Actinomycetes; order Streptosporangiales; family Thermomonosporaceae; genus Actinomadura; species Actinomadura keratinilytica. The sequence continues at coordinate 2,667 of NZ_BAABDO010000214.1, read as the reverse complement.
GTGACCCGCACGCCGTTGATCGCCGTGCCGGTGGCGGACGGGTCGTAGGGGTAGTTCTCCAGGACCGTGACGGTGTCGAAGACCGCCGCCTGCCCGGCCGCGCGCTGGATGTCGGTGAGGCCGAGGTGGTGGTGGGCCAGCAGTTCGACCTGCTCGTCCTGGACGCGTTCGAGGACGTCGGCGAACGAGTCGCCGGGCCGGGCCCGCACCCGCACCGGCACGGTGTTGACGAACAGCCCGATCATGGACTCGACGTCCGGCAGTTCGGCGGGGCGCCCGGAGACGGCCGCGCCGAACACCACGTCGTCGCGGCCGGTGAGGTGGGCGACGAGCAGGCCCCAGGCGCCCTGCAGCACGGTGCCCAGCGTGACGGCGTGCCTGCGCGCCAGCCGGGTGAGCTTCCTCGTCAGCGCCTCGTCCAGTTCGATCTCGGTGCGCCGCGGCATCGTCGCGGGGCGTCCGGCGGCCTCGGGCGCCACCAGGGTCGGGCCGTCGACGCCGGCGAGGGCGGCCGTCCAGGCGTCCGCGGCGGCGGCCCGGTCCTGGCGGGCGAGCCAGGCCAGGTAGTTCTTGTAGGGGGCGGGGCGCGGCAGGCCGGCGTCCTGCCCGCCCGCCGCGTACACCGCGAACAGCTCGGTGGCCAGCAGCGGCGTCGACCAGCCGTCCAGCAGGATGTGGTGGTTGGTGAGGACGAGGCGGTGCCGCTGCGCTCCGAGCCGCAGCAGCACGAACCGCAGCAGCGGCGGGTCGGTCAGGTCGAACGGGCGGGCCCGTTCGCGTTCGACGGCCGCGGCGGCCTCGGCGTCGGGGTCGGCGGCGCCGGTGAGGTCGAGCTCCGCCCAGGGCGTGTCGACGTGGCGCGGGATCACCTGGACCGGGCGGCTGAGGTCCTCGTGCCAGAACGCGGCGCGCAGGTTGGGATGGCGGCGCAGCAGGGTCTGCGCGGAGGCGCGCAGCACGGCCGCGTCCAGCGGGCCCTCCAGGTCGAGGACGAGCTGGGCGGTGTAGACGTCGGTGCCCGATGCGGTGCCGGCGTCGTGGAGCGCGTGGAAGAAGAACCCCTGCTGCAGCGGCGCCAGAGGCAGGATGTCCTCGATGTCGGACCGGGTCACTGCTGCTTCCTCCACGCGTCCTGGAGCTTGTCGATCTCCCCCTGGTCGAGGTCCACCAGCAGGTCGGACGGGGTGAACCCGCCGGCGGACGATCCGGCGGCGACGTGGGCGGCCAGGCCGCGCAGCGCGGTGGACCACGCCTCGGCCAGCTCGCGCACGTCGTCCTCGGCGAGCAGGCCGTCCGGCCAGGTCCAGGTGGCGTTCAGCTCGGGTCCGCCGGGCAGGTCGCGGGTGACCGCGTTGATCTCCACGGCGTGCGCCATCGGCATGCGCGGGTCCTCGCCCGGGGGCGTCTCCTCCGGCGCCAGGCTCCAGTCCGCGCCGTCGCCGCCGGGGGCGACGCGGCCCAGGTAGTTGAACGCCAGCTGCGCGGGCGGCAGGCCGGCCAGTTCTTCGGCCGCGGCCGGGTCGAGGTGGCGCAGCAGGCCGTAGCCGATGCCGTTGTCGGGGATCTCGCGGAGCTGCTCTTTGACCTTCTTCAACGCGGTGCCGAGGGCCGGGCCGCCCGCGCGGATCTCACCCGGCTCCACCGCGCCCGGGTCGAGCCGCACCGGGTGGATCGAGGTGAACCAGCCGACCGTCCGCGTGACGTCCACCCCGGGGATGACGTCCTCGCGGCCGTGCCCTTCGAGATCGACCAGCACGCTCGTGCCGCGGCCGCCGCGCCGCCGCCGGTACTGGACGGCGGCCAGGGCCAGCCCGGTGAGCAGCACGTCGCCCACGCGGCCGTGGAACGCGGCGGGCACGTCGGTCAGCAGCGGCGCGGTGACGTCGGCGGGCAGGGTGAGCGTCAGCGACCGGGCCCGCGCCGCGATGTCCGCGCGCGGGTCGAGCGGACGGTCGGCGATGCGCTGGTCGGGGCCGTCCACGATGTCGAGCCAGGTGTCCAGCTCGGCGGCGCGTTCGGGGTCGGAGGCGGAGGCGGTGAGCCGCTGCGCCCAGCGCCGGAACGACGTCCCGACGGGCTGCAGTTCGCCGCCCGCCCACGCGGTGACCAGGTCCGGCAGCAGGATGCGCCACGACACGCCGTCGACGACGAGGTGGTGCAGCATGACCAGGAGCCTGCCCTGCGCCGTGCCCGCGTCGAACCACACCAGCCGCGCGACCGCCCCGATGCGCGGGTCGAGCCGGTCGCGGGCGGCGTGGGCCTGCTCGGTGACGACGGCGGCGAGCTTGTCGGCGTCCAGCCCGGCCACGTCCACGCGGGTCACCTGGTCGGCGGCGCGCACGTCTCCGACCGGCCGGACCACGGGCCGCCACTCCCCGGGGCCGTCGCCGTTCCCGTCCACGTCGAGGCGGAGGCGGAGCATGTCGTGGTGGTCGAGGACCTTCTGCCAGGCGGCCGTCAGCCTGTCCAGGCCCAGGTCGGCGGGGGTGCGCAGCACCATGGACTGGTGGAACCCGGCGATCAGGGAGGCGTCGCCGCCCACCCGGTCCCGCAGCCACGCCACGATCGGCGTGACCGGCACCGGCCCGGTGCCCGTTCCCGGTGGTTCGGCTTCGACGGCGTCGGCGTCGGCGAGGGGGCGGGCGATGGCGGCGAGTTCTTCGACGG
>NZ_BAABDO010000213.1:0-5486 GCF_039539665.1 Actinomadura keratinilytica | reverse complement strand
CGTCCCACCCGACGCCCCGGCCGCGCTCGCCGCCGCGGCCCGCGACCACCTGCGGCGGCGGCTGCTGTCGGCGCGGGTGGCGGTGTGCGGCGCCGACTTCATGGTGGCCGACACCGGCACGCTGGTGCTGCTGGAGGCCGAGGGCAACGGCCGCGCGGCCGTGACCGTGCCGGACACGCTGATCTGCGTGGCGGGCATCGACGCCGTCGTGCCCACCTGGGGCGACCTGGAGGTGCTGCTGCAGCTGCTGCCGCGGTCCGCCGGGGACCGGATGAGCCCCGCCGTGTCCACCTGGACGGGCGTCACGCCCGGCGACGGGCCCCGCGAGCTGCACCTGGTGCTGCTGGACAACGGCCGCACCACCGTGCTGGCCGACCAGGCCGGGCGGGCCGCGCTGCGCTGCGTGCGCTGCTCGGCGTGCGCGCACGTGTGCCCCGTCTACGAGCGCACCGGCGACGAACCCTACGGCCCGCGCGGCGGCGGGCCGATCGGCGCCGTGCTGACGCCGCTGGTCGAGGGCGTGGAGAGCGCGGCGCACGCGTCCCTGCCGTACGCGTCCACGCTGTGCGGGGCCTGCGCCGACGTGTGCCCCGTCAAGATCGACATTCCGGGGCTGCTGGTGCACCTGCGGGGCGCGGTGGTGGAGTCGCGGCGGCGCCGGCCGGTGCCCACGCCCGAGCTCGTGATGATGCGCAGCGCCGCCTGGACGATGGGCGAGCAGGGCCGCTACGAGGCGGCGCTGCGGTCGGGCGCGCGGTGGGCGCGGCTGCTGTCGCGCGGCGGCCGCATCCGGCGGCTGCCCGGCCTGCTGGGCAAGTGGACCGAGGCCCGCGACCTGCCCGCCCCGCCGGTGGGCGGCTTCCGCGGCTGGTGGCGGTCCCGCCCGCGGAGCGGGGGAGAGCGGTGAGCTCGCGCGAGCGGATCGTGCGGCGCGTGCTCGACGCGCTCGGCGAGGCGCGCGGCACGGGCGTGGACGTGCCGCGCGGCTACCGGCGGCGCCTCACCGCGGCCGAGGCTGCCACCCGCGCCGACCTGGTCGCGATGTTCACCGAGCGGGTCGCCGCCCGCCGCGCGACCGTCCGGCACGCCGGCGCCGACGACCTGGCCACATCGGTGGCGGCCGCGCTGTGGGCGCGGGCGGCGCGGCGCATCGCGGCCCCGGCGGACCTGCCGTTCGGGTGGCTGTCGGAGCTGGACGGCGTGGACGCCGTCGCCGACACCGGCCTGACCGACCTGGAGACCCTGCGGGGGCTGGACGGCGTGGTGACCGGGTGCGCCGTGGCGATCGCGCAGACCGGCACGATCGTGCTGGACGGGGGCCGTGCGCAGGGGCGGCGGCTGCTGTCGCTGGTGCCCGACTACCACCTGTGCGTGGTGCACGCCGACCAGATCGTCGGCACCGTGCCCGAGGCGGTGGCGCGGCTGCGGCCGGAGCGTCCGCTGACCTGGATCAGCGGCCCGCCCGCGGCGGGCGGCCCCGAGGCGCGGCGGGTGGAGGGCGGCCACGGCCCCCGCAGCCTGGAGGTCCTCGTCGTCGAGGACTAGTCACGTCGAGGACTAGTCACAAAGGGCGGTCGGCAGGGGGAGTCCGGCCGGCCGGGGCCGGTGCGGCGCCGCGGGTCAGGGGGCGACGGCGGCCATGATCTGGTCGAGGGCGGTGGTGAAGCGGGCCTGCCAGTCGACCGGGCCGTCGGGTCCGGCGGCCGCCGCGGTGGTGGCGCCGTCGTCGCCGGTGCCGCGCACCTCCAGCGCGACGTGCCCGATGACGAACGCCAGCAGGGTGTGGGCGGCGGCGGCCGCGGCGCGGTCGGGCACGCCGCCGCGGCGCAGCAGCTCGCGCAGCGCCGCGGTGGTGGAGGCCAGGGCGGCGGGGTTGCGCCGGGTGACCAGCAGCGGCAGCACCCCGGCGTGCTCCAGCAGCCGTTCGCGGTAGCCGGCGGCCCAGCGGCGCAGCGCCTGGCGCCAGTCGGCGCCGTCGGCGGGGTCGGCCGGCGCGACCGCCACGTGCGCGACCAGGCCGTCCAGCAGCTGCTCCTTGCCGCGGGGCAGGTGGTGGTAGATGGCCATGGCCTCCACCTGCAGGGCGTCGCCGAGACGGCGCATGGTGAGGCGGCCGAGGCCCTGTCCGTCGACGATCGCAAGCGCCGCCTCGATGATCCGCTCGATGGTCAGCGGCGGGCGGTTCTGGGCGTTGATGCTCGGCTGTCGGACCATAATGAGCACGTACCTTACTGCGTAAAGGGCGGGGGCGGGGTGTCCGCCGTCACGACACGCCGGGGACGGGCGTACGCTAACTGCCGATCACACCTCGATCACGTGCCACGAACGGCCGCTCGCGGCCGGGTAGAGTCGAGCACGGCCGGTTGCGGCCGCGGACGAAGGAGGGGGACCGCCATGGCCTTGCGTCGCCGGGTGAACAAGGACGTCGCCGAGCGCTACGCCGCCGACGAGCGGCTGGCCGGGACCTACCGCGACCGGCTCGCCGCCGCCGCCGAGGCCGAGCGCGCGCTGCGCGCCGCCGAGGCCGAGACGCGGCCCGCGGACGAGCTGCGGGCCCTGTCGGTCGCGTTCGACAAGGCGCTCACCGAGGTGCTGCTGGCCGCCGAGGCCGCCGAGCGGGTCGCCATGGGCCCCCGCGTGTACGTGTCCGACGGCGCCTCCGCCGCGCTGCGCCGCGCCGCCGAGTTCGCGCGCCGCGAGGCCAAGGCCAAGCCGGCCGTGCGGCCGTGGACCGAGGAGGTCGACCGGCTGCGCACCGCGCGGGAGGCGCACCGGCTCGGCTTCCGCACCCGGCCCGGCGTGGCGGCCTGAGGCCGGCCGCGAGTCCGGTTGCGAGTCCGGTTGCGACATCCCGCCCCGCGCCGGGCGGGGGCGGCCGACCCGGGGGCGACACAGCGTCTTCGGGTGGCACCGGCCGCCGACTTCTGAGAACGTAGCCCCTCGGGGAACGCCGGGACGCTGCGCGTCGCCCGCGCGGCACCGCGCCGCGGCCGACGCCGCCGACGCGTCCCGCCCAGGGGATTCGCATGCACCGCATGCAGGTGCAGCCGCCGGTCCGGCGCGTCGGCCGGCCGTCGAAGGTGCTCTGACCGCGGGGGGAAAGTCACGTGGAGCGCACGCCGCCTGACCGTCATCGCGTTCTGGAGTCCTACCGGGACGGGGTGCAGGCGATCCGCGCGCTGGCCGACCGGGTGGCGGACTGGACGGCCCCCACCCCGTGCACCGAGTGGCAGATCATCGACCTGGTCGGCCATCTGCGCTGCGTCGCCGAGAACTACCTGGAGTACCTGCAGGACTCCCCGGACAGCCGGCTGGCCAAGCTGTTCGCCCGGGACGCCGCGACCGCGGTGCTGATCCGCCAGCAGGCCCGGCAGAACGCCGCCGAGCTGGCCGTGCTGCCGCCCGAGCCGGGCCCGGACCGGATCATGGCGTTCACCGTGTCGGCCGGCGCCTACGCCGACCTGATGCCCGACATGTGGGACCGCACCCACCTGGTCTACCGGGGCACCAAGTACACCGTCGGCGACCACGCGGGCGCGGCCTGCGTGGAATGGCACCTGCACGCCTGGGACCTGGCGCGCGCGATCGGCGAGGACTACCGGCCGCGCGACCCCGAGCTGCTGGTGTCGGCGTGGCACTGGGGCGTGCCGCACCTGCCGCTGGCGTCCGGCGACGCCTGGGAGGCGGTGCTGCGCTCCTCGGGGCGGTCGCCGTCGTGGCCGGAGGCCGACGCCGCGTCCGGGCCCGGTTCCAAGCGCCGCCTGGGGGCCGGACCTGGGGCTTCGGCGGGTTCCTGAGCCGGCTGTGCGGTCTGCGCCGGGCGCGGCCCGGTTTCACATGAAGGTGTCATGTATGTGCGCGGGATGTAGCACCGCGGGCACATGACGTGCCGCCCCGCGTAACCCGCCGTCCCTACCTTCGCGGATGTCCGCAGGATCCGTCCGGCAACGCCGCCGGCCGCCGACGACACCCGAAGGAGACGCCATGACGGCGCTGACCGACGAAGCCGCCCCGCGGACGGGGGCCGCACCACGACGTGGTCGCTGGATCGACCACTGGGAGCCCGACGACGACCGGTTCTGGGCGGAGACGGGCCGGCGGGTCGCCGCCCGCAACCTGGTGTTCTCGATCTTCACCGAGCACCTGGGCTTTTGCGTGTGGCTGCTGTGGAGCATCGCGGTGCTGAACCTGGCCGACAACGGCATCCGGCTGTCGGTGGGCCAGACGCTGTGGCTGACGACGCTGCCCAACCTGGTGGGCGCGGCGATCCGCATCCCCTACACCTTCGCCCCGGCCCGGTTCGGCGGCCGCAACTGGACGGTCGTCAGCGCGCTGCTGCTGCTGGTGCCGTGCGCGCTGTTCGTCTACGCGATCGAGAACCCGGACATTCCGTACTGGGCGCTGCTGCTGATCGCGGCGACCACCGGCTTCGGCGGCGGCAACTTCGCCTCCTCGATGGCCAACATCACCCACTTCTACCCGGCCGGGCGGCAGGGGCTGCCGCTCGGGCTGAACGCCGCCGGCGGCAACCTGGGCACCAGTGTCACGCAGCTGGCCATGCCCCCGCTGATCACCGCGTTCGGGCTGGTGGCCGTGGGCTGGGTGTGGATGCCGTTCATCCTGCTGGCCGCGGTGACCGCCTACTTTTTCATGAACAACCTGACCAAGGCGACGTCGGCGTACACGCTGCGGGAGATGGCCGCCGGCACCAAGGAAAGGCAGACGGTCGTGATGTCGGTGCTGTACATCGGCACCTTCGGGTCGTTCATCGGCTATTCGTTCTCCTTCGGGGTGCTGATCAAGAACACGTTCCCCGACATCACCGGGGCGCACTACATCTGGCTGGGGGCCTTCGCCGGGTCGCTGGCGCGTCCGCTCGGCGGCTGGCTGGCCGACCGGTTCGGCGGCGCCCGGGTCACGATGGTGAACTTCTTCTTGATGGGGCTGGGCGTCGCGGCGGTGGCCGGGTCGGTGCGGGTCGAGAGCTGGCCGTTCTTCCTGACGGCGTTCCTGTTCGTGTTCGTCACCACCGGGGTCGGCAACGGCTCCACCTACCGGATGATCCCGGCGATCTTCCGGGCGCGGGAGCTGGCCGAGGTGGACCGGAGCGACACCGCCGCCGTCGAGCGGGCGCTGGCGCGGGCCCGGCGGGCCGCGGCGGCGGCGATCGGCATCATCTCGGCGGTGGGCGCCGCCGGGGGGCGTGCTGATCCAGCAGACGTTCCGGATCTCGATCGAGGAGACGCAGGGCATCGCGCCCGCGCTGCTGGTCCTGGCCGCGTTCTACGGGGTGTGCGTGCTGCTCACCTGGATGTTCTACCTGCGGAAGGTGCGGGTGGGGCAGACGCGGATGAGCCTGGCCGAGGCGGGCGTGTGAGCCGCCGGGCCGGTCGCCGTCGCGCGGGACGGCGGCCGGCCCGCACCGCTTCGGCCGCCGGGCGCACCGCATGCGCCCGGCGGCTCGGGTGTCGGCGGCGCCGCCGGGC
>NZ_BAABDO010000212.1:0-5491 GCF_039539665.1 Actinomadura keratinilytica | reverse complement strand
GCGGTGGGTGTCCGTTTCTTGAGAACTCAACAGCGTGTTAAAAGCCAGTGCCTTTACTGGTCGGGCGTTTCGGCGTCTGGCCACCCCCGTTGGCCCCGGGGCTGTTGTTCCGGGGTGGGGTTTCTTTGAGGCAGGCAGTCTTTCGGGACTGCGTTGCCGGGATTTTCTCTGAGGTTTGGCAGCCTGGACTGGTCCGGGTTGTTCGTAGGCCTTGATGGAGAGTTTGATCCTGGCTCAGGACGAACGCTGGCGGCGTGCTTAACACATGCAAGTCGAGCGGAAAGGCCCCTTCGGGGGTACTCGAGCGGCGAACGGGTGAGTAACACGTGAGCAACCTGCCCCTGACTCTGGGATAAGCCTGGGAAACCGGGTCTAATACCGGATACGACCATTGCGGGCATCCGTTGGTGGTGGAAAGTTTTTTCGGTCGGGGATGGGCTCGCGGCCTATCAGCTTGTTGGTGGGGTGACGGCCTACCAAGGCGACGACGGGTAACCGGCCTGAGAGGGCGACCGGTCACACTGGGACTGAGACACGGCCCAGACTCCTACGGGAGGCAGCAGTGGGGAATATTGCGCAATGGGCGGAAGCCTGACGCAGCGACGCCGCGTGGGGGATGACGGCCTTCGGGTTGTAAACCTCTTTCAGCGGGGACGAAGCCCTTTGGGGTGACGGTACCTGCAGAAGAAGCGCCGGCTAACTACGTGCCAGCAGCCGCGGTAATACGTAGGGCGCGAGCGTTGTCCGGAATTATTGGGCGTAAAGAGCTCGTAGGCGGTTTGTCGCGTCGGATGTGAAAGCCCATGGCTTAACTGTGGGTCTGCATTCGATACGGGCAGACTAGAGGTAGGTAGGGGAGCATGGAATTCCCGGTGTAGCGGTGAAATGCGCAGATATCGGGAGGAACACCGGTGGCGAAGGCGGTGCTCTGGGCCTTACCTGACGCTGAGGAGCGAAAGCGTGGGGAGCGAACAGGATTAGATACCCTGGTAGTCCACGCCGTAAACGTTGGGCGCTAGGTGTGGGGTTCTTCCACGGATTCCGCGCCGTAGCTAACGCATTAAGCGCCCCGCCTGGGGAGTACGGCCGCAAGGCTAAAACTCAAAGGAATTGACGGGGGCCCGCACAAGCGGCGGAGCATGTTGCTTAATTCGACGCAACGCGAAGAACCTTACCAAGGCTTGACATCACCCGAAAACCTGCAGAGATGCGGGGTCCTTTTTGGGCGGGTGACAGGTGGTGCATGGCTGTCGTCAGCTCGTGTCGTGAGATGTTGGGTTAAGTCCCGCAACGAGCGCAACCCTCGTTCCATGTTGCCAGCACGTGATGGTGGGGACTCATGGGAGACCGCCGGGGTCAACTCGGAGGAAGGTGGGGATGACGTCAAGTCATCATGCCCCTTATGTCTTGGGCTGCAAACATGCTACAATGGCCGGTACAGAGGGCTGCGATACCGTGAGGTGGAGCGAATCCCTTAAAGCCGGTCTCAGTTCGGATTGGGGTCTGCAACTCGACCCCATGAAGTCGGAGTCGCTAGTAATCGCAGATCAGCAACGCTGCGGTGAATACGTTCCCGGGCCTTGTACACACCGCCCGTCACGTCACGAAAGTCGGCAACACCCGAAGCCCGTGGCCCAACCTTTGTGGGGGGAGCGGTCGAAGGTGGGGCCGGCGATTGGGACGAAGTCGTAACAAGGTAGCCGTACCGGAAGGTGCGGCTGGATCACCTCCTTTCTAAGGAGCGTCCTGGCTTCGCATCCTGTCTGGGTGTGGGGTCCAGAGCCGCTTTTGGGAGCGGGTGTCTTCCAAGTGGCTGCTCATAGTTGTGGAGCACTGGTTATTCACTGGTTCTTGTATGCGGGTCTGCTAGTACCGCCCATCGTTTGTGGTGGGAGTGGGAACGGGGATGCCGGGTGCGGGGGCTGGTGGGCACGCTGTTGGGTCCTGAGGGAACGGGCGTGAGCTCGGGGCCTCTGGACTGCGGGGCCGATGTTCATGCTCTTTGCGGGGTGTGGCTCGGTGGTCCCGGTTGTTTTTTGAGAACTGCACAGTGGACGCGAGCATCTCTGATGAGACCTCGATTTTTGTTGGGGTTTTGTCGCTGCTAGCAGTTTGTTCGTCTTGTGTGTTCAAGTGTTTAAGGGCATACGGTGGATGCCTTGGCACCAGGAGCCGATGAAGGACGTGGGAGCCTGCGATATGCCTCGGGGAGTCGGCAACCAGACTGTGATCCGGGGATTTCCGAATGGGGGAACCTGGCACCCGTCATGGGGTGTCGCCGCCGTCTGAATGTATAGGGCGGTTGGTGGGAACGCGGGGAAGTGAAACATCTCAGTACCCGTAGGAAGAGAAAACAATAGTGATTCCGTGAGTAGTGGTGAGCGAAAGCGGAGGAGCCTAAACCGTGCGCGTGGTAAAGCCGGCAGGCGTTGCGTGTGCGGGGTTGTGGGAGCATCCGGTTGGATCTGCCGGTCCAGCGAAGAGTTATAAAGTCTCGTGATAGTCGAACGGCTTGGGATGGCCGACCGTAGACGGTGAGAGTCCGGTAGACGAAATCGCGGGGCCTCTTGGGTGTTTTCCCGAGTAGCACGGAGCCCGTGGAATTCCGTGTGAATCTGCCACGACCACGTGGTAAGGCTGAATACTTCCTGGTGACCGATAGCGGACCAGTACCGTGAGGGAAAGGTGAAAAGTGCCCCGGTGAGGGGTTGTGAAAGAGTACCTGAAACCGTGTGCCTACAAGCCGTCAGAGCCTGGGCTCTCATCTTCGGGTGGGGGTTTGTCGGGTGATGGCGTGCCTTTTGAAGAATGAGCCTGCGAGTTATGGTGTGTGGCGAGGTTAACCGGTGGCGGGTAGCCGTAGCGAAAGCGAGTCTGAAGAGGGCGTTTGAGTCGCATGCTGTAGACCCGAAGCGGGGTGATCTAGCCATGGGCAGGGTGAAGCGCCGGTAAGACGGTGTGGAGGCCCGAACCCACCAGGGTTGAAAACCTGGGGGATGACCTGTGGTTAGGGGTGAAAGGCCAATCAAACTCCGTGATAGCTGGTTCTCCCCGAAATGCATTTAGGTGCAGCGTCGCGTGTTTCTTGCCGGAGGTAGAGCTACTGGATGGCCGATGGGCCCGACAAGGTTACTGACGTCAGCCAAACTCCGAATGCCGGTAAGTGAGAGCGTGGCAGTGAGACTGCGGGGGATAAGCTTCGTAGTCGAGAGGGAAACAGCCCAGATCATCGGCTAAGGCCCCTAAGCGTGTGCTAAGTGGGAAAGGATGTGGAGTTGCCGTGACAACCAGGAGGTTGGCTTAGAAGCAGCCATCCTTGAAAGAGTGCGTAATAGCTCACTGGTCAAGTGATTCCGCGCCGACAATGTAGCGGGGCTCAAGTACACCGCCGAAGCCGTGGCATTGCGCCCGTGTGGGTGTGATGGGTAGGGGAGCGTCCTGCGTCCGGTGAAGCCGTGGAGTGATCCGACGGTGGAGGGTGTGGGAGTGAGAATGCAGGCATGAGTAGCGATTCACGCGTGAGAAACGTGTGCGCCGGATGACCAAGGGTTCCTGGGGCAGGCTGATCCGCCCAGGGTAAGTCGGGACCTAAGGCGAGGCCGACAGGCGTAGTCGATGGATAACGGGTTGATATTCCCGTACCCGCTGGTATGCGCCAGCGCTGAGGCCGTTGATGCTAACCATCCGATCCGTCTTGGGGACCTTCGGGTTCTCTTGTGCGGGGAGCGTGGGACCCGATGCGGTAGTAGGTGAGCGATGGGGTGACGCAGGAGGGTAGCTCAGCCCAGGCGGTGGTTGTCCTGGGGTAAGCCTGTAGCCCGGTGTGCAGGTAAATCCGCACACTGTACGGGTGAGGGGTGATGCCGAGCCGTTTTAGGTGAAGTGAGTGATCCCATGCTGCCGAGAAAAGCCTCTAGCGAGTGTGCCGGCGGCCCGTACCCTAAACCGACTCAGGTGGTCGGGTAGAGAATACCGAGGCGTTCGGGTGAACTGCGGTTAAGGAACTCGGCAAATTGCCCCCGTAACTTTGGGAGAAGGGGGGCCGCGTCTGGTGATCGCCCTTTTGCGGTGGGAGCTGGGTGCGGTCGCAGTGGCCAGGGGGAAGCGACTGTTTACTAAAAACACAGGTCCGTGCGAAGTCGTAAGACGCGGTATACGGACTGACGCCTGCCCGGTGCCGGAACGTTAAGAGGACCGGTTAGACTCTTTTGGGTCGACGCTGAGAATCTAAGCGCCGGTAAACGGCGGTGGTAACTATAACCATCCTAAGGTAGCGAAATTCCTTGTCGGGTAAGTTCCGACCTGCACGAATGGCGTAACGACTTCCCCGCTGTCTCAACCGCAGGCCCGGTGAAATTGCAGTACGAGTAAAGATGCTCGTTTCGCGCAGCAGGACGGAAAGACCCCGGGACCTTCACTATAGCTTGGCATTGGCGTTTGGTGTGTCTTGTGTAGGATAGGTGGGAGACTGTGAAGCGGGTACGCCAGTATTCGTGGAGTCGTTGGTGAAATACCACTCTGGTCGCATTGAGCGTCTAACCCGCGCCCGTGGATCCGGGTGGGGGACAGTGCCTGGTGGGTAGTTTAACTGGGGCGGTTGCCTCCTAAAGGGTAACGGAGGCGCCCAAAGGTTCCCTCGGCCTGGTTGGTAATCAGGTGGTGAGTGCAAGGGCACAAGGGGGCTTGACTGTGAGACTGACAGGTCGAGCAGGTGCGAAAGCAGGGCCTAGTGATCCGGCATCGGCGTGTGGAAGCGGTGTCGCTCAACGGCTAAAAGGTACCCCGGGGATAACAGGCTGATCTTCCCCAAGAGTCCATATCGACGGGATGGTTTGGCACCTCGATGTCGGCTCGTCGCATCCTGGGGCTGGAGTAGGTCCCAAGGGTTGGGCTGTTCGCCCATTAAAGCGGCACGCGAGCTGGGTTTAGAACGTCGCGAGACAGTTCGGTCCCTATCCGCTGTGCGCGTTGGAGAATTGATGGGGGTCTGTCCCTAGTACGAGAGGACCGGGACGGACGGACCTCTGGTGTGCCAGTTGTCCCGCCAGGGGCATGGCTGGTTGGCTACGTTCGGTCGGGATAACCGCTGAAAGCATCTAAGCGGGAAGCCTTCCCCGAGATGAGTTCTCCCTCCCTGCTCTTTTGGGTGGGGGTAAGGCTCCCAGTAGACGACTGGGTTGATAGGCCAGGCATGGAAGCGCCGTGAGGTGTGGAGTGGACTGGTACTAATAGGCCGAGTGGCTTGACACACACGAGTTTGCTGCTGTGGTTGGTGTTCGCGTCCCTGTGTGGTTCTCGGGAAGCAAACGGGAACCCGTTGTTGATAAGTGGATGACAGGCTTGCCGGCCCTGTTGGGGTTGGTGTTGGTTGTTCGGTGGTTTTGGCGAAGGGGAAACACCCGGTCCCATTCCGAACCCGGTAGTTAAGCTCTTCAGCGCCGATGGTACTGCACGGGCGACTGTGTGGGAGAGTAGGACGCCGCCGGACATT
>NZ_BAABDO010000211.1:0-5492 GCF_039539665.1 Actinomadura keratinilytica | reverse complement strand
CCATCGCGAGCCTCATGCTCTGGCTCAACCACGATCCACAAAACAGGCCCTAGGCCAGCATGGCATGTGTCGGCCCCGCGCACGCGGGGATGGTCCCATCTTCCGCAGGTCATGGGGTAGTGCGCTCCAGTCGGCCCCGCGCACGCGGGGATGGTCCCCGGCTCAGACGTGATCGCGATCCTGATCTGTCGTCGGCCCGCGCACGCGGGGATGGCTCAGCACGTGGCGCTGTCGGCGCTGATCAAAACTGGGGCGGCCCCGCGCATGCTGGGGGGTGGCTTCATGCTCGGCGCGTTCTGCGCCGTGGACGCAGGGTGATCTGAGCAACTCGTGTCGTGCGGTGATGCTTGACATGTCTGGCCCTGTGCACGCGGCAAGGTTTGGGCTTCGACTGCGGATCTTCGGCACAGGGTGTCCCGGCCGATTGAGGCGCCGCCCGGCGGCGGCTTCCATGCGTCAGGGGTGGTCTTCGGCGCAGGTGACGTGCAGTGCGAGGGCGGAATGGTCGGTGAGGCCGAGTTGCCGGGGCTGGTGGAGGTAGTCGCAGGACAGCAGCCGTTCGCGGTGCGGGGCGGTAATGAATGCATGGTCGAAGCGATAGCGACCTGACCGGCCGAACCAGGAGTGTTCGACGGCCTGCGGGTGCAGGTGGCGGAATGCGTCGGTGAGTCCAGCGGCGGCGAAGGAGCGGTAGAAATCGTACTCCCACTCGCCGAAGATGCGGTGGTGTGGGGTGTGGCCGGGTTCGAGGACGTTGAGATCTCCTGCGACGACGAGAGGACCGTCGCAGTTGGCGACCAATTCGGGCAGGGCGGCGGAGACGGCCTCTTGAAAGGCGCGCTTGTCCTGGTTGCGACGCTGTTGCGGTCCTCGCGAGGGGACGTACAGCCCCAGGAGGGTGATCGGGCGGCCGCCGATGTGCAGGGTCGCGCAGGGGGCGCGGTGCGGTAGCACCGTGACGCCGCTGGGGACCGGGGTGAGTTCGGCGCTGCGGGAGGCGAGCACGGTGCGGTAGTCGCGGCCCGCGGGTCGGGGGGCGAGCACGGAGGCGTAGCCGTGGTCGGTCAGGGCGGTGGTGAGGGCGTCGCCGCCAGGGCCGGGTCCGACCTCGGTGATGACCAGCAGGTCGGCGGTCAGCTGGTCGGCCAGCCAGGCGGCTTGGCGGCGGGCGCGTGCCGGTGAGGCGTGCTGGGCGTTGAACACGATCAGCCGTGCCGTGGTGGTGGACGCCCGGTGTGAGGGTGTGCCGGCGAGGAGGGCGAGCTGATCGGCGGTCATGAGCGTGGTTCCTGTTCTTCATCAAGGAAGACCTCGCCGAGGCTGTCGAGGCGTTGGTGGAGCCGTTGAGCGGTGGCGCGGACGAACGCGAGGTCTTCGGCGGAGAGCGGTCTGTCGATGGCGGTCAGGTTCTGGGTGATCTGCTCAGGGGTGGTGAAGCCGACGAGGACGGCGGCGTTGTCGGCGCGCTGCAGGCAGTACTGGAGCGCGACGCGGGCCAGGTCACCGGTCGAAGAGCCGAAACGTTCACGCAAGGGGGCCAGGCACTGGTGGATGGCGACCAGCGCGTCGCGGGTGAACCAGCGTTTGCGCAGCCGGTGATCGCCTTCGGCGAAGACCGGCGGGTTGTCGGGGTCGTATTTACCGGTCAGCAGGCCTTGGGCGAGGGGTTTGTTGATGAGGACGCTGACGCCGTGCTCGGCGGCGAAGGCGAAGATGTCCTGCTCAGCGGCGGGCGGGGGTGGGGTCAGGGCGTTGTAGCGGACGGCCAGGTACTCGGGGCGCACCTTGTGGAAGAGGTACCGGAAGCGGGCGTGTTTGTCCTCGCGCTGCTTTTTGGGGATGGCGAGGCGATCGGTGGCGTACCGGTGCGGTCCGCGCATTCCCACCGCGCGGATCAGCCTCTGCTGCTGAAAGGCGCGCATCTGCTGGATCGCTGGCTCCAGGTAGCGGTCGTGGGGGCCGAAGTTGGCGTTGTGCAGGAAGTAAATGTCCAGATGGTCGGTACGCAGGTTCTCCAGGGTGGTGTGGAGTTGGCGGCGCATGTGCGCGGGTTGGTAGGCGTGGGCGGCGGTGCCGCGGTAGTAGCCGACCTTGGAGGACAGGACGATGCTGTCGCGAGGGACGGTGGCCACCAGGCGTCCGAGTAGGCGTTCGGAGTGGCCGTGCCCGTAGACGTCCGCTGTGTCGAACAGGTTCGCGCCAAGGCTGTAGGCGGTCTCCAGGCCGCGCATTGAGGCGGCGTCGTCGGCGGTGGACCAGCCCATCGGCAGGCCGAGGTTGGTGGCGGGACCGCCTATGGCCCAGCAGCCGATTCCGATGGGGTGCACGGTCAGTCCTGCGGTCAGCCTGCGGCGCGGTGACGTGTTGCCCGGTGGCCGGGTAGGGGAGCCTGCCACGTTCTTTCGTCCCTCTCTGTGTAAAGGCGGGGTGATGGTGATGCGGCTGGGGCTAGGGTCGTGCGCCGTGACGAACCCACATCCTCACACCGACCTGGACCTGGACGCGATCCTGGCGAAGGGCTGGGTCGATCGCACGGACCTTTCGCCTGCCGAGTACGAGCGAGCCGAGCGGTTCTACGCGACCATGCGCGCGCACGACGGCCATCTCGTCCGGGTCCGCGCCGAAGCGTCCGCGTTGATCGAGGAGTGGACCGGACACACGCCGCGCGATGTCGGCTCCTTCGGCACCCGGCTGAACCTGGAGACCTCGGACCTGGATCTGGGGATCGGCTACCCGGTCGAGCAGCGTGAGGTCCTGATGAAGGCGCTCGACGGGCGTGCCCGGTTCCTCGGCGAACGTGCCACCCGGTTCTCCACCACGCGTCTGGTGTTCGGTTTCCAGGTGGACGGCGTCGAGATCGACCTGAGCGCCCTGACGGTGGAGGACTTCGCGGTGGCCTGCCGGATGCTCGACCAGATCGAGCAGGCCATGACCCTGGAGGAGCGGGTCTGCCACACCTGGGTCAAGCACCGGTTGCGCACCGCCGGCAGGCTGCAGGAGTACGCCGCGTGGAAACTCACGACCTATCGGCGGTTCTGCCCAGAGTTCAACTGGGTGCCCATCCCGGAGAAAAGCGGCTCCTGAGACCCCGGCGAGCCTCCCCGCCCAGGCGCAACGGGCTTCAGGTGCCACAGGGGTCCGCCGCGTTGATCAGCCGCCATCCGGTGGCGGCCTCCCAACGGGCGTACTCGCGTCGCAGCAGGCGGGAGTGCGCGGCTTCCAGCACACCGGCGACCTGCGCCACCGTTTCGTCCATGCGTCCTCGCAAGAGGTCGATCTCCCTCTCCAGCAGGTCGCGGATCTGCCCGGACAGCGCCTCCTGCCCGGCCTCCCGGTCTGCGACGTCGAGGGCGCTGCCGTCGTACGGTTGGGCGTCGATCGCCTCGATCATGCCGCCGAGGACCGTGTGTGCGGCGTCCTTGAGGATCACACGGGCTCCGCGCACCAGGTGTCGTGACGAGCCGTCCAGAACCTTCTCCAGCGACTTGAGGGTGTAGTCCAGCGCGAAGTTGCGGTCCACCCACCGCTGCGCCCACTGGCTGGCCACGCCGATGCGCCCATCCTGGTACCGGGCGTCGATGCGGCCCATCGACGGCCGTGCCGTCCCTGCCAGCCCGGCCTGGCGCACCTTGCGCGTGTAGGCGGCGCCGATCAGGCACTCCATCGACACCAGCGGATAGGAGATCTCGGTGTGGAAGGCGCGTCCGGCGGCGTGCTCGGCCACGAACTCCTCGTCGCGCACACCGTGCACGACCGCTTCCGCCGGCATGTCCGGCTGCGGGCGCAACAGCAGGTCCGTGCGTCCCTGGAAGGCGTAGCTGGCCTTCAGCTCCTGCAGGCTCATCAACGGGTCGAAGGTGATGTAGGTGAAGCGGGTCGGGACGCCCAGGGCGGACAGCGTTCGGATGGCCAGGGCGTTCTGCTCTGCGGTGGTCTCTTTGTTCAACCGGTCCAAGATGGAGTCCACACCGGACTCCACCCCGAACAGCATCCGCCGCAGCCCTCGCCGCACCAGGGTGCGCCACATGCCGACGCGCTCGACGTACCATGCCTCGTCCCGGGCCGGGTCCACCACCTGGTCCACGCGACAGCTGGACTCCCAGGCGAACCCGGCTCGGTGTACCAGTTCAGCCACGTGCAGTGCCCGCGCGGCGGCGTCCGGGCCACGGCCGATGAACTCCTCGTCCACCAGGTACAGCGTGCGGGAGAGGCCCGGGTATCGGTCGAACACCTGGCGCATCTCCGCCAGCACCCATTCCAGGCCCTCTACCGGGGCACTTGACCAGGTGCCCTTGTGGCCGCGTGGGCAGAACGAGCAGAAGTTCGTGCACCCCCGGCTGGTCTCCAGCTGGGCCACACCGTGGTGCTCGAACGTGGCGGGCAGCAGATCGAGCTCTGGCCAGATGTCGCCCGCCGTGTCCCGGGATGCGGGCTTGGCCGTGCGGCGCAGGGTGATGTTGAGGCCGCCGCCCCGCGCGGCTCCGAGGTACCCCAGGCCCGGCACCTGATCGAGTTCGATGTCGCCGTGCCAATGGGCGATCAGCCCTTGGACGGTGGCCTCCCCGGCTGCGCGGGCCACCAGTAACCGCGGGTACCGCTCCAGCAGCAGGGCCTCGTTCCGCGCGGCCAGTGATCCGCCGACCACCACCAGCGGTGGCCGCGGGGTGGCGAAGGCCGCATCCAGCAGGCGGATGAGCAGGTCGTGCTGCCCGAATGTCGCCGACACGCCGAGGATGTCCGGGCTGTCCGCGACGACCTGGTCGATCAGGTCGTCCAGTGTCACGCCGAGCTGCATGTCCGCCAGCCGCACTGTGCCCGTCAGCGTCGCGCGAGCGGCACGCGCCACATCGCTGATCCCGAGCGGGAACCGGGGCAGTGGGAAGTACTCGGGGTGGTACAGCGCCGCCAGCAGCATGCGCGGACGGCTGAGACGGAACACCGCATGCTGGTCGACGTCGGCCAGCGACAGCCACCCGCTCGTCTCCTCCAGCTGGACGTGCTCGTCAGCCCATGCGGGCCAGTGATGCGTGGAGTGCGGTCGACCTGATAGGTCCGCCGCCACCCACCGCGTGTCACCGCGTTCCAGCAACAGCAAACGCCGCTCCAGCGTGCCCGCCACGAGCACCCGGCGGGGGGCGTGTTCGGCCAGCACCGCACGCAGTCGTGCAGGATCGAGCGCCGCCTCGTCCACAGCGCGCTCCACAGCAGGGCGAACCAGGTCGGACGTCCCGGCCAGCCGGACGGCGTCCAGTGCTCTGACACCGATGTCAGCGGGCATTCCTGCTCCTTGGGTCGTGGTGTGGTGGTCGGGAATCGGCCGACGGCACGCCCGGCGGACCTGCGGCCTCCAGACGATTGAAAGCGCGCCCCGGTCTGGCCGCCACAGGCCGCGGTCACCGGACACGCGTAGCGTGCTTAACGGCCGGGGATGCAGCCCGCTGGACCGCCCCGGCGATCTTGGAGGCTAGATCGTCTGGTTCTCGGCTGCCGAG
>NZ_BAABDO010000210.1:0-5524 GCF_039539665.1 Actinomadura keratinilytica | reverse complement strand
GCCTCAGGGGCCGTCCGAGGATCCGCTCGGCGACCCGCTGACCGGCCCGCTGCCGGCGCCGACCGCACCCGCGCCGGAGCCGCAGTCCCCGCCGGCGGCCGGGCCGCAGGCCCCGTGGTCGGAGCCGCCTACCGAGGCGCCCGCCGACACCTCCGCCGAGGCGCGGCCGGAGCCGCCGCAGGAGCAGCGCAAGGAGGCGTCGCCGCGGCGGCGCGCCAAGGGTGGCAGGCCCGCGCTGCCCAAGCGGGTCCGGCAGGCCAGCCTCGCGCCGCAGCTGCGCGAGGAGGCGGCGCCGCCCGCACCGCCCTCCGACCAGGGACGTGTCCGTCCGGAGCGGTCTCCCGAGGCCGCCCGTGCCATGATGTCGGCGATCCAGCGGGGCACCCGACGCGGCCGGTCGGAGACCGCGGGCCCCGGTGAGGAGTCGTGACGGACGATGATCGGGCGGGACGATCAGGAAAGCACCGAATGGCTCGACGAGGAGGCGGGCCCCCTGGTGCGGGCCTACGCGCTGACCCGAGGTCGGGCGCGGCCCACCACCAAGGGCGAGGACTTCGAGATGATCGCGATCATCGCGACCGTCTCGACGCCCGCCTACGCCCCCCCGGGGCTGGGCCCCGAGCACATGTCGATCCTGGAACTGTGCGTGCGGCCGCGTTCGGTCGCCGAGATATCCGGGCAGCTCGGGCTGCCCCTGGTCGTGGTGCGCGTGCTGCTCGGCGACCTGCTCAGCCATCGCTTCATCGTGGTCCGGCGCCCCCAGCAGGAGCACCAGACCGTCACCGAGGAACTGCTCAGGGAAGTACTCCATGGACTCGAGGCGCTCTGACGCCGCCGCCGACATGCCCCTCGCGGTCAAGATCCTGGTCGCCGGGGGGTTCGGGGTCGGCAAGACAACCTTCGTCGGCGCCGTCAGCGAGATCCGGCCGCTGCAGACCGAGGAACTGCTCACCGAGCGCAGTGTGGGCGTCGACGACACCAGCGGTGTGGACCGGAAGACGACCACCACGGTCGCGATGGACTTCGGCCGCATCACGCTGCGCGAGGGGCTGATCCTCTACCTGTTCGGCACGCCCGGGCAGGACCGGTTCTGGTTCATGTGGGACGAGCTGTCGCACGGCGCGCTGGGCGCGGTGGTGCTGGCCGACACCCGGCGGCTGGCCGACAGCTTCCCCGCGGTGGACTACTTCGAGCAGCGCGGGCTGCCGTTCATCATCGGAGTGAACCGGTTCGACGACGGCTACGACTACACGGTGGAGGAGATCCGCGACGCGCTGGACCTGTCTCCGCGCATCCCGGTGCTGCTGTGCGACGCGCGCAGCCGCGACTCGGCCAAGCAGGTGCTGACGTCGCTGGTGCGCTTCCTGATCAGCAGCCGCAGCGCCGAGCAGGCCGGCACGTCGGCGGTCGCGGGCACCTGACGCGCCCGTCCGCCGGACAAGGGGCCTGCCGACGTGCGCGATGGGATGGCGGTGCCGTCCTGATGTCCGCCGCCGCGCCCGCGCAGGGCGCGGCGGCGGACGCGCATGCCGCGGCGGCCGCCCGCCACGCGGATGTGGTCGCGGGAACGTCACCGTCCGACCGGCGGTTCCCGGCACCGCCATGAACACGGCGCTCACCTGGACCATCGCCGCCGCACCGCCCGTCACCTCCACCAGCTCTGCCGACCGTGCGGCGGGCGAGCACCGCACCTTCGACGACCGGTGCACGCTTCGACGTCCCCTAAGGACGACCAAAACGCCTAATACGTCGTGAGCGAATTCGGCTCCGACGAAGACGGCCGGTACGCCTATTGCGGCCGACCGACCTGAATGCACCGTTTCCATTCGCCCCGGACGGCACCGCCGCCGATACCGGTCGATCGACGGGGCAGGCTGTTAATTAGACAAATCCCCAAAAAGCAACGTTTTCCGTAGCCTCGTGACCGCAGACGGTAATAAGATCTTTCCGTCCGCGATGGGCCGCGACCGCGCGGCGTAATGAGGGGCACGGGATGGACGAGCCGACACCGACCGATTTGGACATCCACATCGCCCATCCGGCGCGCATGTACGACTACTACCTCGGCGGGAAGGACAACTACGCCGCCGACCGGGAGGCCGCCGAGAAATCCCTGGCGATCGCGCCGGAACTGCGCCTGCTCGCCCGGGAGAACCGCGCCTTCCTCCAGCGGGCCGTCCGGTACCTGGTGGACGCCGGCATCCGCCAGTTCCTCGACCTCGGCGCCGGGCTGCCCACCCAGCGCAACGTCCACCAGGTGGCGCAGGAGATCGCGCCCGAGACCCGCGTGGTGTACGTCGACAACGACCCGATCGTGCTCGTGCACGCCCGCGCGCTCCTGGCGTCGCGGAGCGAGGGCGGGACGCGGGTGGTGCAGGCCGACGTGCGGGACCCCGAGGCGATCCTGGCGCACCCCGACGTGCGCGCGGTCATCGACTTCGACAGGCCGCTGGCGACGATGCTGGTGTCGGTGCTGCAGTTCGTGCCCGACAAGGACCCCGAGGAGATCGTGGGTCCGCTGCGCGCCGCCATGGCCCCCGGCAGCCACCTGGTCATCTCGCATCCCACCCAGGACCTGCGGCCGGACAAGGTCCACGGGGTGGCCCAGACCTACACCAAGGCCAAGGCCCCGGCCGTGCCGCGCACCAAGGCCGAGATCGAGGCCATGTTCGGCGACCTGGAGATCCTGGAGCCCGGCATCGTCCAGACGTCGCTGTGGCGGCCCGACGGCCCGGTGACGGCCGACCTCGACCTGGTGTGGATGTACGGCGCGGTGGGCCGCAAGCCCTGAGCCCGCGCCGCCCCCGGCCGCAACTCCCCCCTGCCAGCCTCGCCCTGCCACGCGCCACCGGAGGATGACATGGACGTCATCGAGGCCATGAAGACCACGGGGACCTGCCGGTACTTCCGGCCCGACCCCGTACCGGACGACGTGCTGCTGACCGCGTTCGAGGCGGCCCGGTTCGCGCCGCAGGGCGGCAACCGCCAGCCGGTGCGCTGGGTCGTCGTCCGCGACAAGGACCGCAAGCGGCGGCTCCAGGAGTGGTACCTCGGCCCGTGGAAGGCGTACCTGGACGGCATCGGGGCCGGGGACCTCGCGGTGGGGGCGCTGCCCAAGACCGTCGCCGACGCCGACCACTTCGCCGAGCACCTGCACGAGGTCCCGGCCATCGTCGTCCTGTGCGCCGAGCTGGACGGGCTGCACCCCACCGACGCCGACCTGGGGCGGCTCAGCGTCGTGGGCGGCGGCTCGATCTACCCGACCGCGCAGAACTTCTGCCTCGCGCTGCGCGCCCAGGGCGTGGCCAGCGCCATGACCACGCTGCTGTGCCACAGCGAGCCCCAGGTGAAGGAGCTGCTGGGCATCCCGGACGGGGTCATCACCGCCGCGCACATCGCCGTCGGCTACCCCGAGCGCGGCTTCCCCGCCAAGCTGTCGCGCCGCCCGGTCGAGGAGACCGTGTTCGACGAGCGCTACGGCGCCCCGTTCACCGCCTGAGTCGTCGGCCCGGGTCCCGGGCCGACGACTCGCGGCGCCCCCGCTCCGGCGGCGCGTCCCCGATCGCCGGACGGGGCGGATCGTCGGTCGCCGGCGCCGGTCAGGCCGCCGACACCGACGACCGGCGGGACGGGCGGCCTCCCGGCACGGAGAGCACCGCGCCGCCGCGCTCCGCGCGGACCCGCTCCAGGTGGCGGTCCACCTCGGCGGCCACGTCGTCCTCGCTCCACCCGAGGAACGGCGCGATCAGCTCGGCGACGGGGCGCGCCGCCGCCTCCCCGCCGTCCCACTCCTCGATCGAGATGCGGGTGCGGCGGGAGAGCACGTCCTCCAGGTGCAGGGCGCCCTCGTGGGAAACCGCGTAGACCGCCTCGGCCTTGAGGTAGTCGGCCGCGCCCGGGATCGGCTCGCCCAGCGCGGGGTCGGCCGCGACCAGGTCGAGGACCTCCCGCACGCACGTCCCGTACCGCCGCAGCAGGTGCTCGACGCGCGCCACGTGCAGCCCGGAGGCGGCGGCGAGGCGGCGGCGGTCGTTCCACAGCACCTCGAACCCCTCGGCGCCCACGATCGGCAGGCGTGCGGTGACCGACGCGGGCACGTTCTCCTCCAGGCCGCGCACGGCCGCGTCCACCGCGTCCTCGGCCATCACCCGGTAGGTGGTGAACTTGCCGCCCGCGACCACCACCAGGCCGGGCACCGGCTCGGCCACGGTGTGCTCGCGCGACAGCCGGGTCGTGTCGTCGGTGTCGCCCGACAGCAGCGGCCGCAGCCCCGCGTAGACGCCCTCGATGTCGTCGTGCGTCAGCGGGACGCGCAGCCAGGAGTTGGCCTGCTCCAGCAGGTAGTCGACGTCGGCGCGGTCGGCGACGGGCTCGTCCGGGCCCTCCTCCCAGGGCGTGTCGGTGGTCCCGATGATCCAGTGCCGTCCCCAGGGGATGACGAACAGGACGCTTTTCTCGGTGCGGGTGATGAGGCCCGTGTCCATGGGGATGCGGTCGCGGGGCACGACGATGTGCACGCCCTTGGACGCCTGCACGGTGAACGCGGCGCGCGCGCCGGTCATCTTCTGCGCGCCGTCCGTCCACACCCCGGTGGTGTTGACGACCCTGCGGGCGCGTACGGCGATCTCCCGGCCGCTCTCCAGGTCGCGGACGGCGGCCCCGGTGACGCGTGCGCCCTCGCGCAGGAAGCCCGTCACCTCGGTGCGGGTCGCCACGCGTGCGCCGTACAGGGCGGCGGTGCGGGCCACCATCATCGTGTAGCGGGCGTCGTCGACCTGGGCGTCGTAGTACTGGATGGCCCCGACCAGCGCGTCGTGCCGCAGTGCGGGGGCCTCGCGCAGTGCCGCGCGCCGCGACAGCTGCTTGTGCCAGGGCAGGATGCGGGCGCCGCCCATCGTGTCGTACAGGGTCACGCCCGCGCCGACGTAGGCGCGTTCCCAGATGCGGTTGCGCAGCGGGTACAGGAACCGCACCGGGCGCACCAGGTGCGGGGCGAGGCGGCTGAGCAGCAGGCCGCGTTCGCGCAGCGCCTCGCGCACCAGTCCGAAGTCGCGCTGCTCCAGGTAGCGCAGGCCGCCGTGGATGAGCTTGCTGGACCGGCTGGAGGTGCCCGACGCCCAGTCGCGGGCCTCCACCAGCGCGACCGACAGGCCCCGGGAGACGGCGTCCAGCGCGGTGCCGGCGCCGACGATGCCGCCGCCGATCACCAGGACGTCGAACTCCGTCCCGCCGAGGTCGTCCAGGGCCTTCTCGCGGTACCCCGGTCCGAGGGCTATGGATGTCACGTGTCGCTCCCGATCAGACGTGTCAGTTCCCGACTCAGATGTCCACCCAGTCGAGCGTGCGGGCCACGGCCTTCTTCCAGCCGGCGTAGCCCTTCTCGCGGCGCTCGTCGTCCCACTGCGGCAGCCAGCGGGCGTCCTCCTGCCAGTTGCTCTCCAGCTCCGCGGTCGACTTCCAGAACCCGGTGGCCAGGCCGGCGGCGTAGGCGGCGCCGAGCGCGGTGGTCTCGGCGACGACGGGC
>NZ_BAABDO010000209.1:0-5581 GCF_039539665.1 Actinomadura keratinilytica | reverse complement strand
GCCGCCACCTGCTGACGACCGCCTGCGGCGCGCTCGCCGCGGCGGCGTACGGGGCGGGGGCGCGGCGGGTCGCGCTCCCCGCCTTCGCCGCCTGGGCGGGGCTGACGGCCGAGTTCGCCGCGGCCCGCGTCCTGCCCGGCCCGCGCACGCCCGGGGAGGTGGCGCGCATGCTCGTCACCAGCGCCGCCATCCCGCCCGCCGCGACCTGGCACCGCCTGCGCGGCCTGCTCGCGCACGCGCGCGCCGGGGCCTGGTGCGGCAACCGCGCGGTGCTGTTCGACCGCGACGACACGCTCGTGCGCGACGTGCCGTACAACGGCGACCCCGCGCGCGTGGAGCCGGTGCCCGGCGCGCGCCGGGCTTTGGACCGGCTGCGCCGCCGGGGCGTGCGCATCGGCGTGGTGTCCAACCAGTCGGGCGTGGCGCGCGGCCTGGTCACCCGCGCGGACGTGCGGCGCGTCAACGACCGCGTCGACGAACTGCTCGGCCCCATCGACGTGTGGGAGGTCTGCCCGCACGGCCCGGACGACCGCTGCCCGTGCCGCAAGCCCCGGCCCGGCCTGGTCGTGCGGGCCGCGCGGCGGCTGGAGGTGGCCCCGTCCGCCTGCGTGGTGATCGGGGACGTCGGCGCCGACATGCGGGCCGCCGAGGCCGCGGGGGCGCGCGGCGTGCTGGTGCCCACCGGCCGCACCCGGCCGGAGGAGGTCGCCGACGCCCCCGAGGTCGCACCGGACCTGCGCGCCGCCGTCACCCGCGCCCTGGAGCTGCTCGCCGAAGGGCGGCCGCGATGAGGGTGCTGCTGGCCCGCATGGACAGCCTCGGCGACGTGCTGCTGGCCGGGCCCGCCGTCCGCGCCGTGGCCGCGCGCGCCGACGAGGTGGCGCTGCTGTGCGGCCCGCGCGGACGCGCCGCCGCCGACCTGCTGCCCGGCGTCGACCGCGTGCTGGAGTGGTGCGCGCCGTGGATCGACCCCGACCCCGGCCCCGTGGACCCCGCCGAGATCGCCCGGCTGGCGCGGATGGCCGCCGGGTACGACCGGGCACTGATCTTCACCTCCTTCCACCAGTCGCCGCTGCCGCTGGCGCTGGTGCTGCGCATGGCGGGCGTCGGCTGGATCGGCGGCATCAGCGCCGACTACCCCGGGTCGCTGCTGGACCTGCGCCTGCGGCCGGACGAGCCGGGCCGGGGCGACCTCCCCGAGACCGAGCGGATGCTGGCGCTCGCCGCCGCGGCCGGGTTCCCCTCCCCCGCCGACACCCGGCTGCGGGTGCGCGAACCATTGCCCGACATGTCCGCCCTCACCGGGTCGCCGCCGGGCGAACGCGGCTACGTCGTGGTGCATCCGGGGACCTCGGTGCCGGCCCGCGCCTGGCCCGCCGAACGCTGCGCCGAGGCCGTCCCGCTGCTGGTCGGCGCCGGGCACCGCGTGCTGGTCACCGGGCACCACCAGGAGAAGGACCTGACGGCGCGCGTGGCCGGGGACACCGGCGTCGACCTGGGCGGCCGCACCTCGCTGGCGGAGCTGGCGGCGGTGCTGGCGGGCGCCCGCGTCGTCGTCGCGGGCAACACCGGCCCCGCCCACCTGGCCGCCGCCGTCGGCACCCCCGTGGTGTCGCTGTTCGCGCCGACCGTGCCCGCCGCGCGGTGGGCGCCCTACGGGGTGCCGACCGTGCTGCTGGGCGACCAGGACGCCCCCTGCAAGGGCACCCGCGCGCGGGTCTGCCCCGTCCCCGGGCACCCCTGCCTGTCCTCCGTCACCGGCCGGCACGTCGTCGCGGCCGTCGAGCGCCTGATGGGGGTGGCCGCCTGATGAGAGTCCTGCTGTGGCACGTGCACGGCTCGTGGGCGACGTCGTTCGTGCACGGCCCGTACACCACGCTCGTGCCCGTCGTGCCCGGCCGCGGCCCCGACGGCAGGGGGCGGCCCGAGACCTTCGCCTGGCCGGACCGCGCCGTCGAGGTCCCCTACGACCGGCTGCGCGGCGAGCACGTCGACGTGGTCGTCCTGCAGCGGCCGCACGAGCTGCGGCTCGCCGAGGAGTGGCTGGGGCGCCGCCCCGGACGCGACGTGCCCGCCGTGTACGTCGAGCACGACACCCCGCGCCGCACCCCGGCGGACGCGGGCTCGCCCGACGAGGTGGTCCCCGACAGCCGGCACTTCCTGCACGACCGGTCCGACATCCCGATCGTCCACGTCACGCACTTCAACGAGCTGTTCTGGAACTGCGGCAGGGCGCCCACCACCGTCATCGAGCACGGCGTCGTCGACCCCGGCTACCGCTACCGGGGCGACCTGCCGCGCGCCGCCGTCGTCGTCAACGACCCGCTGCGGCGCGGACGCGTCGCGGGGACCGACCTGCTCCCGCGGCTGGCCGAGGCCGTCCCGCTGGACCTGTTCGGCATGAACGTCGCCGACGCGCCCCGGCGGCTCGGCACCCCGCCCGGGTCGCTGCGGACGTTCGAGGACCTGCCGCAGCGGGCGCTGCACCGCGAGCTGGCGCGGCGCCGCGTCTACGTCCACCCCTACCGGTGGACCTCGCTGGGCCTCGCGCTGATCGAGGCCATGATGCTCGGCATGCCCGTGGTGGCCCTGGCCGCCACCGAGGCCGTCGAGGCGGTGCCGCCGGAGGCGGGCGTGCTGTCCACCCGCGTCGGCGCCCTCGCCGCCGCGGCCCGGGACCTGGCCGCCGACCCGGCCCGGGCCCGGCAGGCCGGCAAGCACGCCCGCGCGGCGGCCGCCGACCGCTACGGCCTGCCGCGCTTCCTGCGCGACTGGCAACGGCTGCTCCAGGAGGTGACCCCGTGAAGATCGCCATGGTGTCCGAACACGCCAGCCCCTTGGCCGCCCGCGCCGCCGGATCGGCGGTCCGCGGGCTGGGCACCGCCGACGCCGGGGGGCAGAACGTGTTCGTCGCCGACCTGGCCTCCCGCCTGGGCGCGCTGGGGCACCACGTCACCGTCTACACCCGCCGCGACGACCCGCGCCTGCCGACGCGGGTGCGCCTGGCGCCCGGCGTGACCGTCGAGCACGTGCCCGCCGGCCCGGCCGAGCCGATCCCCAAGGACGAGCTGCTGCCGCTGATGCCGGACTTCGGCCGCCACCTGGAGCGCCGCTGGGCCGGCGACCCGCCGGACGTGGCGCACGCCCACTTCTGGATGAGCGGCCTGGCCACCGCGCAGGCGGCCGGGAACCTCGGGCGGCGCCGCGTCCCGATGGTGCAGACCTACCACGCGCTGGGCAGCGTCAAGCGGCGCCACCAGCGCGACAAGGACACCAGCCCGCCCGGCCGCGTCCAGCTGGAGCGCGCGCTCGGGCGCACCGCCGACGCCGTCATCGCCACCTGCGCCGACGAGACCGAGGAGCTGGTGCGCCTGGGCGTGCCGCGCGACCGCATCACCGTCGTGCCGTGCGGGGTGGACCTGACCGTGTTCCGCCCCGACGGGCCGCGCGCCTCCCGCGGGGCGCGGCCGCGCCTGGTGACGCTGTCGCGGCTGGTCGAGCGCAAGGGCGTGGACACCGCCATCCGGTCGCTGGCGCGGGTGCCGGGCGCCGAGCTGGTGGTGGCGGGCGGGCCGCGCCGCGCCGAGCTGGACGGCGACCCGGAGGCGCGCAGGCTGCGCGCCGTCGCCGAGGACTGCGGCGTGGCCGACCGGGTCCGCTTCCTCGGCCGCGTCGGCCGGGCGCAGGCGTCCCGGCTGCTGCGGTCGGCCGACCTGGTGGTGACACTGCCCTGGTACGAGCCGTTCGGCATGGTGCCGCTGGAGGCGATGGCCTGCGGCGTGCCGGTCGTCGCCACCGCCGTCGGCGGTCACCTGGACACCGTCATCGACGGTGTCACCGGGGTGCACGTGGCACCCCGCACGCCCGAGCAGACCGCCCGCGTCATCCGCGCCCTGCTCGCCGACCCCACCCGCCGCGCCGCGATGGGCTTCGCCGCGGGGGACCGCGCCCGCTCCCGCTACTCCTGGGAGCGCATCGCGCACGAGACGCTCACCGTCTACCGGCGGGCCATGGCACGCAGCGAGGTGCCCGCATGAGCGTCCCCGCGCGCACCGCGTCCCGGCGGACCGGGTCGTCCCGGCGGGCCAGCCGCCAGGACCTCGAACTGGAGGCGCTGGCCGACGCGGCGCTGCGGTTCCGCAGCCAGACCCCCGTCATCGCCGCATGGGGGCGCCGCCTGGCCCGCGTGCTGGACTCCGGCGGACGCCTGCTGGCCTGCGGCAACGGCGGCAGCGCCGCCGAGGCCCAGCACCTGACCGCCGAGCTGGTCGGCAGGTTCGAGCGCGACCGGCGCCCGTTCGCGGCGATCCCGCTGCACGGCGACACCTCGGCGGTGACCGCGATCGGCAACGACTACGGCGCCGAGACCGTGTTCGCCCGCCAGGTGCGCGCGCACGGCCGCCCCGGCGACGTGCTGATCTGCCTGTCCACCAGCGGCCGCAGCGGCAACGTGGTCGCCGCCGCCGAGCAGGCGCGGCGGCTGGGGGTGACCGCGTGGGCGATCACCGGGCCGGGCCCCAACCCCCTGGCCGCCGCGTGCGACGACGCCATCACCGTCGACGCGGCGTCCGCGGCCACCGTCCAGGAGATCCACCTGGCCGCGATCCACCTGCTGTGCGGGGTGGTCGACCAGACCCTGGGGGTCGGCGGATGACCGCGCCGCCCGCCCCGCCCGCCACCCGTCCCGGGAGGGCATCATGACGGCACCGCTCGTCGTCGTCGGCGACGTGCTGCTGGACATCGACATCACCGGCCGCAGCAGGCGGCTGTGCCCCGACGCGCCGGTCCCCGTCATCGAGCAGGCCGAGGAGCGGCCGCGTCCCGGCGGCGCGGGCCTGGCCGCGCTGCTGGCGGCCGCCGACGGGCGCGAGGTCGTGCTGGTCACCGCGCTGGCCGACGACGACCCCGGGCACCGGCTGCGCGCGATGCTGGCCGCGCACGTGGAGGTCGCGGCGTTCCGCCTGCACGGCGCCACGCCCCGCAAGGTGCGCATCCACGCCGAGGGGCAGCCGGTGGCCCGGCTGGACGTCGGCGAGGGCCGGGCCGTGGACGGCCCGGTCGGCCCGCGCATCGCGCAGGCCGTCGCGGGCGCGGGCGCGGTGCTGGTGTCCGACTACGGCCGCGGCGTCACCGGGCACGCCGCCGTCCGCGCCCTGCTGGAGGAGGCGGGCGGACGCGTGCCGGTCGTGTGGGACCCGCATCCGCGCGGCGACCCGCCGGTGCCCGGCACGCGCCTGATGACGCCCAACGAGGACGAGGCGTCCCGGCTCGCCGCCGCGTGCGGCGGCGCCATCGACGGCGGCGGCCTGTCGGCGGCGACCCGGCGGGCCCGGTTCCTCGCCGAGACCTGGCGCCTGGACGGCGTGGCCGTCACCCTCGGCGCGGACGGCGCGCTGCTGGTCGAGGGCGCCTGCGGCCCGCGGGGCGCCCCGTTCCTCGCCCCGGCCGAACCGGCCCGGGGCGACTCGTGCGGGGCGGGCGACAGCTTCGCGGCGCGCGCCGCGCAGGTGCTGGCCGACGGCGGGCGCCTGCCGGAGGCCGTGGCCGCGGGCGTGCGCCGGGCCGCCGAGTTCGTCAAGTC
>NZ_BAABDO010000208.1:0-5629 GCF_039539665.1 Actinomadura keratinilytica | reverse complement strand
CTGGTCGTCCTGGCCGACGGGCGCGACGTGGCCCGCGTGGACGCGGCGCTGACCGCCGAGCTGGGCCCGGGACGGCACGTCGCGCTGACCGCCGAGCTCGGGCCCGCCGAACGCTACCGGCGCTGGCTGGCGGTGCTGCGCGGCGCGGTCCGCGCCGTCGTCGGCACCCGGGCGGCGATGTTCGCGCCCGTCGCCGACCTCGGCCTGGTCGTGCTGTGGGACGACGGCGACGACGTGCACGCCGAGCCGCACGCCCCGTACCCGCACCCCCGCGAGGTGCTGGCGCTGCGCGCCCACCGGGGCGGGGCGGCGGCGCTGTTCGGCGGGTTCACCCGCACCACCGAGACCACCCGGCTGGTGGAGTCCGGCTGGGCGCACCCCCTGGCGCCCGAGCGGACGCGGCTGCGCCAGGTCATGCCGCGGGTGCGGCCCGTGGGCGACGACGCCGAGCTGGCCCGCGACGGCGCCGCCCGCACCGCCCGCCTGTCGCACCTGGCGTTCGAGACGGCCCGCAACGCGCTGCGGGAGGGCCCGGTGCTGGTGCAGGTGCCGCGCCGCGGCTACCTGCCGGGCCTGGCGTGCGGACGCTGCCGCGGCCCCGCCCGGTGCGGCGCCTGCCAGGGGCCGCTGGCGCTGACGTCGTCGCACGCCACCCCCTACTGCCGCTGGTGCGGGCGGATCGCGGGCGACTGGCGCTGCCCGCACTGCGGGCACATCCACGTGCGGGCGGTCGTCGTCGGGGCGCGGCGCACGGCCGAGGAGCTGGGGCGGGCGTTCCCCGGCGTCAACGTCCGGACCTCCGGGCGCGACGGGGTGCTCGACACCGTCGGCGCCGGGCCCGCGCTGGTGGTGTCCACGCCCGGCGCCGAGCCGGTCGCCGACGGCGGCTACGCGGCCGCGCTGCTGCTGGACGGGTGGGTGCTGCTGGGCCGCCCCGACCTGCGGGCGGGGGAGGAGACTCTGCGCCGCTGGCTGAACGCCGCCGCGCTCGTCCGCCCCGCGGCCCCGGTCGTGGTGGCCGCCGACGGGTCGCTCCCGGCCGTGCAGGCGCTCATCCGCTGGGACCCGGTCACCTTCGCCGAACGGGAGCTGGCCGACCGGCGTGGCGCGGGGTTCCCGCCCGCCGTGCGCATGGCCTCGCTCACCGCGTCCCCCGCGGCGGTCCGCGAACTGCTGGCCGAGACGCGCCTGCCGGACGGCGCCGAGGTCCTCGGCCCCGTCCCGGTGCCCGACCCGCCCTCGGGCGCGGCCCCCGGCGGGGAGGCCCGGGGCCGGGAACGCGCCCTCGTCCGGGTGCCGTGCGGCGCGGGGCTCGCGCTCGCCCGCGCGCTGAAGGAGGCCCAGGGAGTGCGCAGCGCGCGTAAGGCTCCGGAAACCGTGCGCATCCAGATCGACCCCCTGGAGCTGGTCTGACCACTAGGGTTCTCCGGGTGGCCGACAACACGGTGGACGACTGGGTCAGCGGCGTCGACGACGCGCTGCGGAGGTGGGCGGACGAGCACGGCGGCGAGTCCGTCGACCCGCGGGGCGCGCGGCTGCTGCTCGACCTCATGCGCGACGACCTGCGGCTGGCCGGGCCGGGCGGGCTGACGCCCGAGCTGCTGCGCCGCCTGCTGCTGGAGGTCTTCCCCGAGACGGTGGTCGCGGGCGCCGACGAGGTGCCCGACATCCTGGCCACCGCGCACCGCCTGGTGGCGTTCCTCGGCGAGTCCGGCGCCGTCCCGGCCGCGCGCGCCGCCGAGCTGGCCGCCGAGCTGGACGCGCTCGCGCCCCGGTTCGCCGAGGTGGTGGCCGCCGCCGACACCGCCGAGCGGCAGGCCGCGGCCGAGGTGATCCACGGCATGATGGTCGCCGAGGGGGTCGATCCGGACGACGCCGAGGCGGTCGAGCGATGGGTGCGCGCGTTCGAGGCGCTGCCGGAGGCCGAGCGGTTCGCCCGCACCGAGGAGTACCTGCGCCGGGCCGAGGAACTGGTCGTCCCGCCGGTCCGGGTGGCGCCCGAGGCCGAGCTGGCCGCCGCCGCGCGCCGCTCCCCGCTCCTCGCCGAGGCGCTGTCGGGCGGCTCCGAGAGGCTCCGGCGGGCCGCGGACGAGGCCGGCGTCGCCGGCGGGGCCGCGATCGCGGAGGACGCCGACGACCGCGCGGTCCTGGACGCCTGGCTGCGGCTGTTCGACGCCGCGGCGGTGCCCGAGCACGACCCGTCCGGCGGCCTCACCCCGGCCCAGCTGGTGCAGAACGAGCTGACCGGCGTGCTGATCCACCTGTACGAGCAGGACGAGCCGACCGCTCCCGAGCCGCTGGCGGCCGCGCTGATGCTGCACGTCGAGCAGGAGTACGAGGTCGCCGACGACCGCCGCACCCTGGCCGCCGCGGTGGAGACCGCGCTGGCCGAGGAGATCGGCAACCTGGTCCGCTGGGGCGTGGCCGAGACCCGCGGCGGCGGCTACGCGCTCACCCCGCTGGGCGTGTGGGGCGTGCGGGAGCTGCTGCTGGCCGACGGGTTCGTGGCGCCGCAGGTCGGCGAGCTGGCCGAGGTCCCGGCCGCCGACCTGGTGGCCGGGCTGACCTGGCACCGGCACGACACCGCCGACGAGGAGATCGACGGCTGGCTGGCCCGCCGCGACCCCGCCGGCGCCGCCGCCGAGCTGCTGGAGGTCATGCGGACCGGCACCCCCGGCGCCCGCAACCTGGCCGCCGCCGTCCTCGAACGCGTCGGCCCGCAGGCCGCCGGCGCCGTCCGGGACGCCGTGCGGCACCCGCCCGTCCGCCCGTACGCGGTGCTGTGGCTGAGCCGCAACGGCGACCCCGGCGCCGAGCTCGGCCGCGCCGAGTACGTGTGGATGTTCGTCGACTCGGTCGCCGGGATGATGGAGACCGCCGAACCCGGCGAGGCGGTGCGGGCGGCCCTGGCCAAGGCGCCCGCCGACGCCGACCTCGCCGCGCTGATCGACGACATCCGGCGGGCCGACCACCCCGACGCCGTCGACGTGCTGGTGGCCCTGGGCGACCACCACCCCGACAAGGCGCTGGCGAAGGCGGCGCGGACCGCCGCCTACAAGGCCCGCTCCAGCCGCGCCGGCGCGGCGCACCGGGGCGGGGACGCCTCCGGATCTTCGTAGACTGGTGGGACGTCCACCGCGCGACAGGGCGCGGACCGGGCACCGCAGGGACGAACCCACCGCCAGCCACGCACACGCACCGTAGGGAACGGAGTCCTCGTTGGCCGTCAAGCCCATCCGCCTCTTCGGCGACCCCGTGCTGCGCACCCCGGCCGAACCGGTCAAGGACTTCGACAAGGAGCTGCGCCGCCTCGTCAAGGACCTGACCGACACGATGATCGACGCGCCCGGTGTCGGCCTGGCCGCGCCGCAGCTCGGGGTGAGCCTGCGCGTGTTCACCTACTACGTCGACGACCGGCTCGGCCACCTGGTCAACCCGACCCTGGACCTGTCGGACGAGCAGGAGACCGACGACGAGGGCTGCCTGTCGCTGCCCGGCCTGTCGTTCCCCACCCCGCGCGCGGTCCGCGCGGTCGCCAAGGGCTTCAACATGTACGGCGAGCCGATCACCCTGGAGGGCACGCACCTGCTGGCCCGCTGCGTCCAGCACGAGACCGACCACCTGGACGGCGTGATCTTCATCGACCGGATGGACCCCGAGCAGCGCCGGGCCGCGATGAAGGCGATCCGCGAGGCCGAGTGGTTCGGCGAGCCCGCGCCGGTGGTCAAGGAGTCCCCGCACCCCACGTTCGGGAAGGCCATCTAGGGTGAAGCTGGTTTTCGCCGGAACCCCGGAGACGGCGGTGCCGTCGCTGGAGGCGCTGCTGGAGTCCGGGCACGAGGTCGCCGCCGTCGTCACCCGCCCCGACGCGCCCGCCGGACGCGGCCGCCGCCCGGCGGCCAGCCCGGTCGCGCGGCGCGCCGCCGAGGCCGGGATCGAGGTGCTCAAGCCCGCCAAGGTCCGCGACCCCGAGTTCCTGGACCGGCTGCGCGAGATCGCCCCCGACTGCTGCCCCGTCGTCGCCTACGGCGCGCTGCTGCCGCCCGTCGCGCTGGCCATCCCCCGGCACGGCTGGGTGAACCTGCACTTCTCGCTGCTGCCCGCCTGGCGCGGCGCCGCGCCCGTCCAGCACGCCATCCTGCACGGCGACGACATGACCGGCGCCGCCACCTTCCGGATCGAGGAGGGCCTGGACACCGGCCCGGTCTACGGGGTGCTGACCGAGCCGATCCGCGCCGACGACACCGCCGGGACGCTGCTGGAGCGCCTGGCGCACGCGGGCGCGCGGCTGCTGGTCGACACGATGAACGGCATCGAGGCGGGCATCCTGGAGCCGCGCCCGCAGCCCGGCGACGGCGTCTCGCACGCCGCCAAGATCACCACCGCGGACGCGCGGGTCGACTGGGCCGCCCCCGCCATGCGGGTCGACCGGCTCGTCCGCGCCTGCACGCCCGCGCCCGGCGCCTGGACCACCTTCCGCGGCGAACGCCTCAAGCTCGGCCCGGTCCGCCCGCTCGTGGGCGGCGACCCGCTGCCCCCCGGCGCGCTGCGGGTGCGCAGGAACGAGGTGCTGGTCGGCACGGGCACCTCCCCGGTCGTGCTCGGCGAGGTGCAGCCGCAGGGCAAGCGCCGCATGAACGCCGCCGACTGGACGCGCGGCGTCCGGCTCACCGACGAGGACCGCCTGGACTGATGCCGCCCGCCCACCGCCGCAACCGCGGCCGCCGCGGCGCCCCGCGCCGACCCGGCGGCCCCCGCCGCACCGGCCGTCCCCCCGAGGACCTGGCCCGCCGCACCGCGTTCGACGTCATCCGGGCCGTGCAGACCCGCGACGCCTACGCCAACCTGCTGCTGCCCAACCGCCTGCGCTCGCGCGGCCTCACCGGCCGCGACGCCGCGCTCGCCACCGAGCTGACCTACGGCACGCTGCGCGGCCGCGGCACCTACGACGCCGTGCTGGCCCTGTGCAGCGACCGCGACCTGCGCCGCATCGACCCGCCGCTGCTGGACGTGCTGCGGATGGGCGCCCACCAGATCCTGGCCACCCGCATCCCGCCGCACGCCGCCGTCGGCACCGCCGTCGACCTGGCCCGGTCGGTCGCCGGGCCGGGGCAGGCCAAGTTCGCCAACGCCGTGCTGCGCAAGGTCGCCACCCGCGACCTGGCGGCGTGGCTGGACATCGTCGCGCCCGAGGGCGGCGACGAGGCGGCGCGGCTGTCGGTCGCGCACAGCCACCCCCGCTGGATCGTCTCGGCGCTGCGCGACGCCCTCGGCCCCGACCGCGGCGAGATCGAGCCGCTGCTGGCCGCCGACAACGAACGCCCCCGCGTCACCCTGGTGGCCCGCCCCGGCCGCGCCGCCCCGCAGGAGCTGTACGAGGCGGGGGCCGAACCGGCGCCGCTGTCGCCGTACGGGGCGGTGCTGCCCGAGGGCGACCCCGCCGCGATCCCGGCCGTCCAGGAGGGCCGCGCCGCCGTCCAGGACGAGGCCAGCCAGCTCGTCGCGCTCGCCCTGGCCGCCGTGCCGCTCGACGGCCCCGACGCCCGCTGGCTCGACATGTGCGCCGGGCCCGGCGGCAAGGCGGGCCTGCTGGGCGCCGTGGCCGCGCAGCGCGGCGCCCGCCTGCTGG
>NZ_BAABDO010000207.1:0-5635 GCF_039539665.1 Actinomadura keratinilytica | reverse complement strand
GGTGCGCGACGCCGACCCGCTGGTGCGCGCCGCCGCGTTCGAGGCCCTGGCCGGGGTGGGCTGCCCGTCCCCGCTGGACGGCGCGGCGGACGAGGCGCTGCACGACCCGGCCTGGCAGGTGCGCGTCGGCGCCGCCCGGGGCCTGGCGGGCGCGTCCCGCGAGGTGGCGGCCGACCCGCTGATCAAGGCGCTGGCCGACCCGCACCTGGACGTCCGCAAGGCCGCCGTGATCACCCTCGGCCGGTGGGTCGCCGATCCGGCCGTGGCCGACGCGCTGCGCGCCGCGCTCGACGACAGCGACGCCGACGTGCGCGGGTACGCCCGCCGGGCGCTGGCCGCCTGACGCGTCTCAGCCGGTCGCCATGGCGACCAGGGCCGCGGTGGCCGCCAGCTCGACGAGGGCGCCGAGCACGTCGCCGGTGATCCCGCCGAGGCGGCGCACCGCGTGCCGCAGCACGTACAGCGCGGCGGCCAGGGCCGCCAGGACGAGTCCGATCACGACGAGCAGGCCGTGCCGGAACGCCAGCGCCCAGTCGCCGCGCGTAGCGGCGACGGTGGCGAAGTAGACCGCGCCGGTGGTGGCGATGCCGACGGCGGCGCCGAAGCGCTGCCCGGTCTGCAGCACCCCGGCGGCGCTGCCGCCGCCCGACTGCGGCACCTCCGCCAGGGTGATCGTCTGGTTGGGCGCGATGACCAGTCCGCTGCCGACCCCCGCCACCAGCAGCGGCAGGGCGGTGAACCATGCCACGTCCGGACCGGGCCGCAGTTCCACGGCGGCCCACAGCGCGACCAGCCCGGCGGCGACGACCGCCAGCCCCGCCGCGACGAGGAGTCGGCCGTAGCGCGCCACGATGCGTCCGCCGACCGTGGCGGCCACGGCCGACCCGAGCGCGAACGGGGTCATCGCCGCGCCCGCCGGCAGGGCGCCGTAGCCGAGCCCGATCTGCAGGTAGAGGGTGTAGGTGAAGAAGATCGCGGTGAATCCGGCGAAGTACAGCACGGCGATGGCGGTGCCCAGGCCGTAGGAGCGCAGGCGGAACAGCGCCAGGTCCACCATCGGCGAGGGGTGCCGCCGCTCCCACACCGCGAACACCGCGATCACGGCGGCGCCGAGCGGCAGCAGCAGCCACTTGCCGGCGCCGTGCCACTGCCGTTCCTGGACGAACGGC
This sequence comes from Actinomadura keratinilytica, assembly GCF_039539665.1. Taxonomy (NCBI): domain Bacteria; kingdom Bacillati; phylum Actinomycetota; class Actinomycetes; order Streptosporangiales; family Thermomonosporaceae; genus Actinomadura; species Actinomadura keratinilytica. The sequence goes on along the minus strand of NZ_BAABDO010000207.1, from coordinate 4,466 downwards.
AGCATCACGCACACGACGCCGACGCCCAGCAGCAGCACGCCGACCGGGTCGAGGCCGCGCCGCTCCCCGTAGCGGGGCGGGGGCAGCAGCCGCCACGCCAGCGGCAGCGCCACCAGGCCGACGGGGATGTTGACGTAGAACACCCAGCGCCAGCCCTCCTCGGCCCCGGCCAGGGCGATCAGCGCGCCGCCGAGCAAGGGCCCGACGGCGGTGGCGATGCCGATGACGGCGCCGAGCGCGCCGAACGCCCGGCCGCGTTCGGCGCCGACGAACAGCTGCTGGATCAGCCCGGCGGTCTGCGGCTGCAGCACGCCCGCCGCCGCGCCCTGCACCAGCCGGGCCGCGACCAGCAGCCCGACGGTCGGGGCGAGCCCGGCCAGGCCGCTGGAGGCGGTGAACAGCGCCAGCCCGGCCATGAACACCGCGCGGCGGCTGCGCGCGTCGCCCAGGCGCCCGGCCGGCACCAGCACCAGGCCGAACGTCAGCGCGTAGCCCGACACGATCCACTGCAGGCCCGACTCCGAGGCGCGCAGCCCCTGCTGGATCGACGGCAGCGCGACGTTGACGATGCTGACGTCCAGGAGGGTCATGAACGCGGCGACCAGGCACACCGCCAGGGCCTGCCAGCGCCGCCGGGCGCAGCGCACCGCCGCGGGCGCGCTCGCCGGTCCGGTGGGCGATCCGGTGGGCGATCCGGTGGGCACGGACCGGAGCATGTCCGGGGCCGTCACGGTCCAAACACCGGCCGAACCGCGGCCCCGCGCGGGTCACTCCGCAGACTTTTGTGACAAGGTGGTCATGTGACGGATGTGCCGCCGGACCCCGCCCCCGACCCCACCCCTCAGGACGAGGCGCCGCGGTGCTCGGCCAAGGGCTGCCGGGACGCCGCCGTGTGGGCGCTGCGCTGGAACAACCCGAAGATCCACACCCCGGAGCGGCGCAAGATCTGGCTGGCCTGCGACGCGCACCGCGAGCACCTGTCGGTGTTCCTGGACCGCCGCGGGTTCCTGCGCGACGTCGTCCCGCTCGCCGAGCTGGACGGGCCCGCCTAGACCGCCCCGGCCGCCCGGGCGGGCACCTTGCGCTTCAGGCCGGGCCCTTCAGGCCGGGCCGGTCGGCGACTGCGCCGCACCGGACGGGTCGTCCGCCGTGCGCCCGGCCGCCCAGCTCTCGGCCAGCTCGGTGATGCGCGCGGCGGCGTCCCGGGCGGGCGCGCCGCGGCCGACGGCCAGGCCGAGCAGGAAGGCCGTCAGCGGGGCGCCGGGCCGGGCCACGCCGTGGGCGACGTCGCGGGCCAGGTCCAGCACCAGGTCGCGGTCGACCTCGCCGCGGGCCAGGCCGAGCTCCCGGCAGACGGCCTCGATCCACTCCTCCAGCATCGTCACTCCTCCCCTTCGGTCAGCAGGCGCCGGGCGTGCGCCAGTGCGCCGGGGGTGTCGCAGTCGTACCACGCGGGCCGCTCCCGTTCCGCGCCGCCCGGCCCGGGGGACACCCGGGCGGGCGCCAGCGGGCCCAGCAGGCCGCGCAGCGAGGCGCCCCGGTAGCCGGTGAGCGCGGCGCGCAGTCCGGCGGTGCGCCAGCATCCCGCGAGCCATTGTTCCCGCCCTTCCGCGTCGACCAGCACCGCCCCCGGCGCACCGGCCCGGCGCGCGGCGTCCAGCAGCGCGGCGACGTGCCCGGGGAGCAGGAACGGCATGTCGGCGGCCAGCAGCGCCAGCCAGGGGGCCCGCACCTCGGCCAGCCCGGCGCGCAGGGCGGGGACGGGCCCGGAGCCGGGCGGGTCCTCGCGCACCACGGTCGCGTGCGGCAGCTCCGCCCGGGGCGGCCCGACGACGATCAGGCGCCGGGCGTCCCGCACCGCCTCGGCGACGCGCTCGACCAGGGTGCGGCCGCCGACTGTCAGGCCGGGCTTGTCGGCGCCGTCCATCCGGCGGGCGCGGCCGCCCGCCAGCACCACCGCGTCGAACCCCTCGCCGTGACCGTCGCCGAGGCCCGCGCCGGAACCCTCGCCGCTGTCCCGCATGACCGGCTCCCCCGTCGGCGCCGTGCTCATCCGCCGATCGCGGACATGGGACGGGCGGGCTGCAGGAAGGAGGGGTCGTCGATGCCGTGCCCGGCGCGCTTGCCGCGCACCGCGGCCCGCCACCGCTCGGCCAGCTCCTCGTCGGAGGCGCCGCCGCGCAGCGCGGTGCGCAGGTCGGACTCCTCGGTGGCGAACAGGCAGTTGCGGACCTGCCCGTCGGCGGTGAGCCGGACCCGGTCGCAGGCGCCGCAGAACGGCCGGGTCACCGAGCCGATCACCCCGACCGTGCCGGGGCCGCCGTCGACCAGGTACGTCTCGGCCGGGGCGCTGCCGCGGGCCGCCGGGTCGCCCGGGGTGAGGGCGAACTCCTCGCCCAGCCGGGCCAGGATCTCGTCGGCGGTGACCATGCCGGCGCGGGTCCAGCCGTGCTGGGCGTCCAGCGGCATCTGCTCGATGAACCGCAGCCGGTAGCCGTGCTCGAGGCAGTAGCGCAGCAGCGGCACCGCCTCGTGGTCGTTGACGCCGCGCATCAGCACCGCGTTGACCTTGACCGGCGCCAGGCCCGCGGCGGCCGCGGCGGCCAGGCCGGCCAGCACGTCGTCGAGGCGGTCGCGGTGCGCCAGCCGCCGGAAGACCTCGGGGTCGAGGGTGTCCAGGGACACGTTGACGCGGTCCAGGCCCGCCTCGGCCAGCGGGGCGGCCAGCCGGTCCAGCCCGATGCCGTTGGTGGTGATCGAGATCTGCGGGCGGGGCCGCAGCTCGGCGGTGCGCCGCACGATGCCGGCCAGGCCGCGGCGCAGCAGCGGCTCGCCGCCGGTGTAGCGGACCTCGGTGATGCCGAGCCGTTCGACGCCCACCCGCACCAGCCGCACCACCTCGTCGTCGGTGAGCAGCTCCGGCTTGGGCAGCCAGTCCAGGCCCTCGGGAGGCATGCAGTAGGAGCACCGCAGATTGCACCGATCCGTCAGGGAGACCCGCAGATCGGTGGCGGTACGACCGAAGGTGTCGACCAGCACGGACGCCCTTTCCCGCTGCCGTGGCGGCGCCGCGTCGAACGGACCGCCTGAATTGCCGTGAAACACCAGCCTATTGCCGCGGTTGACGATCCGCGCCGGCCGCGAGACCGTATCGGGAAGATCACTCGATCGGGCGGCCACCGGAGACCGCCTCCGCCGAGCAGCCCCGGAGGTGCGGCGATGACCACGGCACGGCGCTGGGAGTTCGCGGGGACGCGCGGCGCGGTCACCGCGCGGACCTGGCCGAACCCGGCCCCGCGCTACGCGGCGGTGCTGGTGCACGGGTACGGCGAGCACCTCGGCCGCTACGACCACGTCGCCGCGGCGCTGGTCCGGCACGGCGCGGTGGTGTGCGGGCCCGACCACGCCGGGCACGGCCTGTCGGCGGGCGAGCGCGTGCTGGTCGAGGACGTCGGCGACCTGGTGGCCGATGTGCACACGGTCGTGGCGGCGGCCCGCGAGGACCATCCGGACCTGCCCGTGGTGATGATCGGCCACTCCATGGGCGGGCTGATCGCCACCCGCTGCGCGCAACTGCACGGCCCGGAGCTGACCGCGCTGGTGCTGTCGGGGCCGGTGCTGGGCCGCTGGGACGCGCTGTCGCAGCTGCTGGCGCTGGAGGAGATCCCCGACGTGCCGATCGACCCCGGCACGCTGTCGCGCGACCCCGCCGTCGGCAAGGCCTACGCCGCGGACCCGCTGGTCTGGCACGGGCCGTTCAAGCGGCCGACGCTGGAGGCGCTGGACGCGGCGATCCGCGCGGCGTCCGCGCACGGCCCGCTGGGCGACCTGCCCACGCTGTGGGTGCACGGCGACGACGACCGGCTGGTGCCCCTGGACGGCACCCGCACCGGCATCGAGGCCGTCCGCGGCTCCGACCTGACCGAGCGGATCTACCCCGGGGCCCGGCACGAGGTGTTCAACGAGACCAACCGCGACGAGGTCCTCGCGGACGTCACGGCGTTCGTCGACCGGGTGCTGGCCGGCGCCGCCTCACCACCGGTCTAGCTCGGCGGCCAGCGCGCCCGGCCACGGCTCGTCCGTCCGGCCCCGCCGCCGCAGCGAGCCTGCGATGTCCCGGCGGCCGTCCAGGCGGCCGTAGGCGTGGACGTACTCGACGGGCCTGCCCCGAGCGAGCCGGTCCCACACGCGCTTGTCGAGCGGCACCGCGGTCAGCGTGAGGCCGGAGGAGGCGGCGCGCGTCCAGGGCACGCGCCGGTCGCGCCACGGCCACGGCGCGGGGTCGGTCCTGGCCAGCGGCACCAGCCCGAGCACCCGCACCTCGCCGAGGCGGACGCCCTCGTCGGCGCACCACCGGCCGAGCTCGCCGATCGCGGCGGTGAAGGAGCGGCCGGGGCCCACCAGGTCGCAGACCGCCACCGGCCGCCGCGGCGGCCCTGCCAGCGCGGCCGGGGCCAGCCCGGGGG
>NZ_BAABDO010000206.1:0-5793 GCF_039539665.1 Actinomadura keratinilytica | reverse complement strand
CGGGGCCGCCGGGGCCGCCGCGCTGCCCGCGCCGGCCGGACCGGCCGACCCCGCGGACGCCGGCGCGGAGCTGGCGACCTGCACCGCGCCGCTGGTCGGCACGTTCTACCGGTCCCCGGCGCCGAGCGAGCCGCCGTTCGTGGAGGTCGGCGACCGGGTGGAGGCCGGGCAGCCGGTCGGGATCGTGGAGGCGATGAAGCTGATGAACGAGATCCCGGCCGAGTGCTCGGGCGAGGTCGTGGACGTGGCCGTCCCCGACGCCGCCCCGGTCGAGTTCGGCCAGCCGCTGGTGCGCATCCGCCCCGACCGCCCCGCTGACCGTCCCGACCGGCGGCCGGACTGACCGGGGGCCCGCGGTGTTCCACAAGATCCTCATCGCCAACCGCGGCGAGATCGCCGTGCGCATCGCCCGCACCTGCCGGGAGATGGGCATCGCCACCGTCGCGGTGCACTCCACGGCCGACCGGGACGGCCGCGCCGCGGCGTACGCCGACGAGACCGTGCAGATCGGCCCGCCGCAGGCGCGGCGCAGCTACATGTACGTGCCCGCGATCATCGAGGCGGCGCGGCGCACCGGCGCCGACGCGATCCACCCCGGCTACGGGTTCCTGTCGGAGGACCCCGACTTCGCCCGCATCTGCGCCGAGCACGGCATCGCGTTCATCGGCCCGCCGCCCGAGGTCATGGAGGTCGCGGGCGACAAGGCCCGGGTGCGCGGCCTGCTGGCCCGCGCCGGGCTGCCGGTGCTGCCCGGCAGCGACGGCACGCTGGCGGCCCTCGACGAGGCCCTGGAGGTGGCCCGGTCCGTCGGCTACCCGGTGATCGTCAAGGCGGCCGCGGGCGGCGGGGGACGCGGCATCGCGGTGGCCGGCACGCCGGCCGAGCTGCGCCGCGCGTACCGGGAGACCGCGGCGGTCGCCCGCACCGTGTTCGGGTCGGGCGAGATCTACCTGGAGCGGTACGTGCCCGCCGCCCGGCACGTCGAGGTGCAGCTGCTGTGCGACGCGCACGGCACCGCGATCCACCTGGGCGAACGCGACTGCTCCCTGCAGCGGCGCCGGCAGAAGCTGATCGAGGAGGCGCCGTCCCCGGGCCTGTCGCCGCACCTGCGCGCCCGGCTGGGCGAGTACGCGGTCGCCGCCGCCCGCGCGCTCGGCTACCAGGGCGCCGGGACGGTGGAGTTCCTCATCGACCCCTCCGGGCGGCCCACGTTCATGGAGGTCAACGCGCGGATCCAGGTCGAGCACCCGGTCACCGAGATGATCACCGGCCTGGACCTGGTCCGCGAGCAGATCCGCATCGCGGCCGGGGAGCGGCTCGCGCTGACCCAGCGGGACGTGCGGCCCTCCGGCTGGGCGATCGAATGCCGCATCAACGCCGAGGACCCCGACGCCGGCTTCCGCCCCACACCCGGGGTGCTGGAGGTGTTCCGCCCGCCCGGCGGGCCCGGCACGCGCGTCGACTCGGGCTTCGCCCAGGGCGACCGGGTGCCCTCCCACTACGACTCGCTGATCGCCAAGCTGGTCGTCTGGGCGCCCACCCGGGACCAGGCCGTCGCCCGCGCCGACCGGGCCCTGGCCGAGTTCGCCGTCGGCGGTCCCGGCGTGGCGACCACCGTCCCGCTGCTGCGCGAGCTGCTGGCGCATCCCGACTTCGCCGCGGGACGGCACCACACGAACCTCGTCGACCAGATGACCCGTTCGAAAGGAGACGGCGATGCCCGAGAAGACGACGTCCGCACCGGTGCTCACCGATGACGACGTCCAGGCGCTGCTGCGCGCGGTGGGCGCGCCCGCCGGCGTGACGGCCGGCGACCACGGCCGGTCCTTCGAGGAGCTGGGCCTGGACTCGCTGGCCCGCTTCGAGATCGCCAGCCGGATCAAGCGGCGCTACGGCGTGGACATCGAGGACGACATCACCGCCGAGACCAGCCCCGCCGGAGTGCGCGACCTGGTCAACGGCAGGCTCGCCGGGGCCTGACCGCCGCCGCGGGGCCCGCCCGGACCCCGCGGCACGCGCGCGGCCCCGCGAACGGGCCCGCAGAGGGAGGACGACATGATCGGCACCACCGACAACTCGATCGTCATCGACGCGCCCGTCGGGTACGTCTTCGCCAGGACCAACGACGTGCGCGCCTGGCCGGACCTGTTCACCGAGTACGCCGCCGTGGAGGTGCTCGAGGAGGAGGAGCACGCCGTCACCTTCCGGCTCACCATGCACCCCGACGAGAACGGCAACGCCTGGTCGTGGGTGTCGCGCCGGGAGTGGGACCCGCGCACCCGCACCGTGCGGGCCCGCCGCCTGGAGACCGGCCCGTTCGAGTTCATGGACATCATCTGGACGTTCGAGGAGCTGGAACCCGACCGCACCCGGATGCGCTGGGTGCAGCACTTCCGCATGAAGCCGGACGCGCCCGTGGACGACGAGTGGATGACCGGCAACATCAACCGCAACTCCGTCGAGCAGATGCGGATCATCAAGGAGCGGCTGGAGGCGCGGCGCAGCACGGTCGTGGGGCTGGACGACGTGCCGTCCAACACCCGCCGCGGCGGCGACATGCGCACACTGCTGGCCCCGAGCACCGTCGGCTCGGCGTTCGGGTTCGGCGGGGCGGTGCGCCTGGCCCCGGGCGAGCGCACCCGCGAGCACTACCACCCGTACTCGGAGGAGTTCCTGTTCGTGGCCTCCGGGGAGATGCGCGTCGAGCTGGACGGGCGGGCCGCGACCGTCGGCGCGGGGCAGGCGCTGCTGGTGCCGCGCGGCGTGCGGCACCGCGTGACCGGCGGCGACAGCGAGTCGATGGTGGTGTTCCACCTGAGCCCCCTGGCGCCGCGTCCCGACCTCGGCCACGTCGACACCGAGGACGAGCCGGCCGGCGCCGCGGGCCGGGCCGCGCCCGCCGCAGCGCACGCCGGGCCGGGGCACGCCGGGCCTGTGCATGCCGAGGCGGGGCGTGCCAAGCCCGCCGCCAGGGCCAAGTCCGGGCGGGCGGGCGCGAAGACGGGCCTGAAGCCGCGCGTGAGGGAGACGTCGTGAGACCCGACACGGGCAGGCAGAGACGTTCGCGTCCCGCCTCCGGGGGGCGGCGCACCGTCGTCACGGGCATCGGCGTCGTGGCGCCGGGCGGCGGCGACCGCGAGGAGTTCTGGCGGCGGATCGTCAACGGCAAACCGGCCATCCGGCGCATCACCTTCTTCGACCCGGCGCGCTTCCGCTCCCAGGTGGCGGCCGAATGCGACTTCGTGCCCGCCCACTACGGGCTGACGCCCCGGGAGGTGCGCCGCACCGACCGGTTCGTGCAGATGGCGATGGCCGCCGCCGACGAGGCGATGGCCGACAGCGGCCTGGATCCGCAGGCCGTGGACACCGAGCGGATGGGCGTGTCGCTCGGCACGGCCACCGGCGCCGCCGGGACGCTGGAGGACGAGTACGTCGTCGCCAGCGACCACGGCAGGCACTGGGTGGTCGACGCCGAGCACGTCATGCCGTTCCTGTACCAGGCGCTGGTGCCCTCCAGCGGCGCCGCCGAGCTGGCGGTGCGCTACGGCGCGCACGGACCCGCCGCCGTGATCTCCACCGGGTGCACCGCGGGCATCGACGCCATCGGGCACGCGCACCGGCTGATCGTCGACGGCGAGGCCGACGTGATGGTGGCGGGGGCGTCGGAGGCGCCGGTCACGCCGTTCTCGGCCGCCGCGTTCGACGCGATCCGGGCGACCACCCCGCACAACGACGACCCGGAGGGCGCGTCCCGGCCGTTCGACGCCGACCGCAAGGGGTTCGTGCTCGGCGAGGGCTGCGCGGTGCTGGTGCTGGAGGAGCTGGCGCACGCCCGGGCCCGCGGCGCCGGGATCTACTGCGAGGTCACCGGGTACGGCACCCGCGCCAACGCCTTCCACATGACCGGGCTGCGGCCCGACGGCCTGGAGCTGGCCGAGGCCATCGCCGACGCCATGCGGCAGGCCCGGCTCGACGCCGCCGACCTGGGGTACATCAGCGCCCACGGGTCCGGCACCAAGATGAACGACCGGCACGAGACCGCCGCCTACAAGCGCGCGCTGGGCCCCACCGCCTACCAGGTGCCGATCAGCTCCATCAAGTCGGTGGTCGGGCACTCGCTCGGCGCGATCGGGTCGATCGAGATGGCCGCGTGCGCGATGGTGATCCAGCGCGGGGTCATCCCGCCGACCGCCAACCTGCACACCCCTGACCCCGACTGCGACCTGGACTACACGCCCCTCACCGCGCGGGAGGCCCGGGTGGACCACGCGCTGTCGGCGGGCAGCGGCTTCGGCGGCTTCCAGTCCGCCATGATCTTCTCCCGGCTCGCCGGCGGCCGGGCGGACTCATGAGCGCCGCGGGCGGCCGCACGGCCGCGCCCCTCGCCCGCCGGCGGGCCCGCGGGACCGCCGGCGCGGACGGCGGCGCGGACGGCGGCGGCGCCACGGTGATCAGCGGGATCGGCGTGGTCGCGCCGACCGGCATCGGCGTGGCCGAGCACTGGGCGGCGACCCTGCGCGGCGCCTGCGGGCTGGGGCCGATCACCGCGTTCGACACCGCGGAGCTGCCGATCCACGTGGCCGGGCTGGTGACCGGGTTCGACGCCGAACGGCTCGTCCCGGACCGGCTGCGGGTGCAGACCGACCGGTGGACGTGGATGGCGCTGGCCGCCGCCGAGATGGCGCTGGCCGACGCGGGGCTGGACCCGGCCGCCGAGGACGACCCGTACGCCCTGGGCGTGCTGACCTCCAGCGCGTCCGGCGGCAACGAGTTCGGCCAGCGGGAGATCCAGGCGCTGTACGCGCAGGGCCCGCAGGACGTCACCGCCTACCAGTCGATCGCCTGGTTCTACGCCGCCAGCACCGGCCAGCTGTCGATCCGGCACGGCATCAAGGGGCCGTGCGGCGTCATCGTGTCCGACGGCGCCGGCGGCATCGACGTGCTGGCGCAGGCCCGGCGGCTGATCCGGCGCGGCACCGAGGCGGTGCTGGCGGGCGGCACCGAGGCGCCGCTGTCCCCGTACGCGATCACCTGCCAGGGCACGCCGGAGATGAGCGGCGGGCGCGACCCGCGCACCGCCTACCGCCCGTTCGCGCGGTCGGCGAGCGGCGCGGTGCCCGGCGAGGGCGGCGCGATCCTGGTCGTGGAGGAGCGCGAGCGGGCGCTGCGCCGCGGCGCGCCCACCGTCTACGCCGAGCTGGCCGGCACGGCCGCCACGCACGACGCGCACCGGCCCGCCGGGCCGCCGCCGGACCACCGGCAGCTCGCCCGGGCGATGCACCTGGCCATCGAGCGCGCCGGGCTCACCCCGCAGGACGTGGACGTGGTGTTCGCCGACGGGGCGGGCGACCCGGTGCGCGACGCGCTGGAGGCCGCGGCGATCCACGAGGTGTTCGCGCACGCGGTCGAGGCCGTCCCGGTGACGGTGCCCAAGACCATGACGGGGCGGCTCGGCTCCGGCGCCGGCGTGCTCGACGTGGCCTGGGCGGCGCTGGCGCTGCACCACGACACGATCCCGCCGTCGGTCAACCTGGACGGCGAGGACTGCCACGGCCTGGACCTGGTCACCGAGCCCCGCGAGCGCGCCGGGCTGCGCCACGCGCTGGTGGTGGCGCGCGGGGCGGGCGGGTTCAACGCCGCCGCCGTGCTACGGGCGCTGCGCCATGACGTCGGATGACGCCCCGCCCGCGGCCTCGCCCGGCCCGCCGTCAGAAGGCCCGCCGGAAGGCCCGCCCGCTGTCTCGCTCAGCGCCTCGCCCGGCTCGCCGGCCCCGGCGGGGAGGCCGGCCGGGG
>NZ_BAABDO010000205.1:0-5800 GCF_039539665.1 Actinomadura keratinilytica | reverse complement strand
CAGCAGGCGCCCGCCGAGCAGGCCGCCCCGGCGGCCGCGCCGCAGGCGGCGCCCGCCCGGCCGCAGGCCGACGAGGACGTCGAGGTCGTCCCGCTCAACCGGTTCCGCAAGGTCGCGGCGCGCAGGCTCACCGAGAGCAAGCGCAACGCGCCGCACTTCTACCTCAACCGCGAGGTGGACGCGGCGAAGCTGGTGGAGTTCCGCGCCACGCTGAACGAGGCGCTGGCCCCCGCCAAGGTCAGCCTCAACGACCTGGTGGTGAAGGCGTGCGCCACCGCGCTGCGCGAGTTCCCCGAGGTGAACGTGTCGTTCACCGAGGAGAACCTGCTGCGGCACAAGCGGGTGCACATCGGCGTCGCGGTCGCGGTGGACGACGGCCTGGTGGTCCCGGTGATCCGGGACGCCGACCGCAAGAGCGTCTCGCGGATCGGCGCCGAGACCCGCGAGCTGGCCGGGCGGGCCCGCGAGGGCAGGCTGACCCCGCAGGAGATGAGCGGCGGCACGTTCAGCGTCAGCAACCTGGGCATGTTCGGCGTGGACAGCTTCTCGGCCGTCATCAACCCGCCGGAGGCCGCGATCCTGGCGGTCGGCGCGGTGCGCGACGAGCCGGTGGTGCGCGACGGGCAGGTCGTGCCGGGCAAGCGCATGGCGGTGACGCTGTCGGTGGACCACCGCGCCTGCGACGGCGCGACCGGCGCCCGCTTCCTCGCCCGCCTGGTCGAGCTGCTGGAGAACCCGCTGCTGATCGTCGCCTGACGGACGGACGCGAGAGGATCGCCTGACCCCGGGGCCGAGGGGTCAGGCGATCCTCGTTTCCGGGACGGCCGCGGCACGCCTCCCCGAGCGTCACCCGCGTGCCGGCGCCGCGCCGGAGCCCGTGTCGCGGCGGGTCAGCCGACCGCGCAGCTCACCGCCGGCCAGTTCCAGTTGCCGTTGTGCATGATGGTGAAGCCGAAGGTGTTGCCGCTGCCGTTGGGCCGCATCGTCATCACGTTGCCGGTGGAGTCCCAGGTCGGCGACCCGTTCCAGGTCGCGATGATCTTCTGCGGGTACTGGACGCGGACCGTGACGACCCAGTTGTTCGTCCCCGACACCGCGACCGACAGGTTGAACCGGTCGTTCCACTGCTGGCCGGGGATGATCGTCGCGGTGCACTCGTCGGTGGGCGGCTCCTCGGTGGAGCCGTTCAGGGCCGCCAGGACGGCGTTGTAGGCCGGCTTCTTGTTGTAGTTGCTGTCGAACAGCAGCGGGGTGCCGCTGGCGCGCCAGGAGTAGTGGTCGGGGATGCCCCACACGGTGATGCCGGTGCAGCGGGACACCGCCAGGCACGCCTGCACGACCCTGCGGTAGTTGTCGGCCTGGGCGCTGCCGGACCCCTCGATGTCCAGCTCGGTGATCTGCACGTCCACGCCCAGCGCCGCGAACTGCTCGATGTTCTGCTGGTAGTTGGACGGCACCGGGGACTGGGCGTTGAAGTGCGACTGCAGGCCCACGCAGTCGATCGGCACGCCGCGCGCCTTGAAGTCGCGGACCATGTTGTAGACGGCCCGGGTCTTGGCGGCGTTGGCGTCGTCGATGTTGTAGTCGTTGTAGCAGAGTTTGGCGTTCGGGTCGGCGGCGCGGGCGGTGCGGAACGCCTCCTCGATGTAGCCGTCGCCGAGGCGCTGCTGGAAGACCGACTGGCGGCGGGCGCCGCTGCCGCCGTCCTCGAACGCCTCGTTCACCACGTCCCAGGAATGGATCTTGCCGCGGTAGTGGCCCATCACCTGGTTGATGTGGTTGTTCATCGCCGAGCGCACGTCGTTCGCCGACGGCAGGCCGCTCACCCAGCCGGGCAGCTGCGAGTGCCACACCAGCGTGTGCCCGCGGATCTTCATGCCGCGGCTCTGCGCGTGGTTGACGATGCGGTCGGCGTTGCCGAAGTTGAACGACCCGCGGGACGGCTCGGTGGCGTCCCATTTCATCTCGTTCTCGGGGGTGACGGAGGTGAACTCGCGGTCGAGCACGGTGACGTACTGCGACTCGCCGAGGTGATTGGCGGCGACCGCGGCGCCGAAGTAGCGGCCGGTCTGCGCGGCCGCCTCGCCGAGTGTGCTCGCCGCCGCGTCGGCCGGCGGTGCCACCGCGGCCGCGACGCCCATCGCGACGACGCCCGCGGCGCCCGTCGCGAGCGCCTTCCGAATGACGCCTCTGAGCATGTGCGGTTCCCTTCTGGAACAGGGGGGCGGGAACACCCGGGCTCCTCAGCGGACCGGCCCTGCCCGGGGAGGCTCATTGTGAATTCCTTCCGGAATGGCGTCAACACGGGCGTGAAACCTTTCAGCGCATTGCTCGCGCAAAGCGCCGCCACGCTGGCCCACAATACTCCGGAAAGAAGTCTCCGAAACTTTCGGGAATCGGCGAAAGTTTCGGAGTCGTCGAAACTTTCGCGGGCGGGCGGAACTTTCGGTTCCGGGCGAATGCCCCCGCGCCGCGGCCGGGGCGAGGGGGCATTCGCGCGCTCGGATCGGTCAGGAGACGGGGCGCAGCCGCCATTGCTGGCAGGCGTTGTCCAGCCAGGACCACTGGCGCACGTCGGTGCCGTCGGCGGTGCCGCAGTCGGCCACGTCCAGCACCTTGCCGCTGTTGGCGTTGGCGATGCGGACCCAGCCGCCCTCGTCCGTGGCGATCGGGCGGAACCGCTGGCAGGCGTTGTCCAGCCAGGACCACTGGCGCACGTCGGTGCCGTCGGCGGTGCCGCAGTCGGCCACGTCCAGCACCTTGCCGCCGGCGACGTTGACCAGGCGGCTGGTGTCGTCGCCGAGGTCCTCCCAGCGCCACTGCTGGGCGGTGGTGCCGTTGCACGTCCACTGGCGGACGTCGGCGCCGTCGGCGGACGAGCCGTTCGCCAGGTCCAGGCACTTGCCGCTGTTGCGGTTGACGACGGTGTAGGCGGTGGGGGTGGCGGCGGTCTCGCCGGACGGGCCGTCCAGGGTGGTGCCCGTCGCGACCGGCGCACCGAGGGCGGGGGTGCCGTCGGCGTTCCAGCCGATCTTCTGGGCGCGGGTGGTGCGGCCGTTGTCGCAGCCGCCGGACGCCGAGGAGTTGGCGTGGTAGACGATCCACGTCTCGGTGCCGTCCGGCGAGGTGAAGAAGCCGTTGTGCCTGGGGGCGTAGACCCCGGCGGAGTCGTTGCGCTGGAAGACCGGCTGCGGCTTCTTCGTCCACGACGACGCGCTCAGCGGATCGCCGCCGTTGTAGGTGAGCTGGCCGAGTTTGTAGTCGGGCCCCCAGCAGGCGCTGGCCGAGTAGATGACGAAGGTCCGGCCGCCGCGCCGGAGCGCCACCGGCGCCTCGTTGACGGCGCCGCTCTGCACCTCCCAGTCGTATTCGGGCGAGGAGATGAGCGAGAACGGCCCCGACACGGTGTACGGGTCGGACATCGGCGCGATGACCAGGCTCTGCGCGCTGCCGCCGATGAAGCCGCTGCCGAGCAGGTAGAGGCGTCCGTTCAGGCGCAGCAGGCTCGCGTCGATGAGCCACCCGTTCAGGCCGAGGCCGGCGCCGGTGAGCATGTTGCGGTACCGGTACGGGCCCATGGGGTCGGCGCCGACGCTCTCCAGCACGTGCGTGCGCTGCGAGTCGCAGCACGGCTCGCCGACCGCGCCCGCCGAGTAGTACAGGTACCACCGGCCGTCGACGAAATGCAGTTCGGGCGCCCAGAAGTTGGTGCCGCGGGAGGCGGTCGCGTCCGCCCAGACCTGGACGCTCGGCGCGGTGGCCAGGCCCGCCAGCGTGGGCGAGCGGCGCATCTGCAGTTCGCCGGTGAACGTGGTCGTGATCAGGTAGTAGTCCCCGTCGTGGTGGACGATCCAGGGGTCGGCGCCCTTCACGCTCTTGATCGGGTTGGTGAACGGGCGTCCCGGGGCGGCCGAGGCGGGTGCGGCGAAGAGCGCCGACAGCAGCACCAGCACGGCGGCCAGGACGAGCGAACGGCGTTTCATCGTCGGTTCCTCGTCGCGTCCTATTCGAGCCGGAAGGTCGCGTCGGCGCGGCCGAGGTCGTCGGCGGCCGCGGTGATCCTGAGCTGGAAGTACTGGTGCCGCAGGTACTCTCCCGGCCGGCTCACCGATTCGAAGGAGACGGCCTGCGCGTCGGCCAGCCCGGCGCGCTGCCGGAAGGAGGCGTCGGCGGCGAAAGCGGCGGACCCGTCGTTCCTCTCCAGCCGCACCTCGGCGCCCTGGCGGCGCAGGAAGTGGCCGGGGTCGTCGGCCGATTCCAGCGCGACGGTTCCGCTCCCGGTCAGGCCCGGCACGATCCTGAACTGGGACGCCGGCAGGTCGTCGGTTCCGGATTCCAGCACGACCTGGGAGCCGCGGTGCCGGATGTGGTGCTCGGGGTAGTTGTGGGCGGCCAGGCGGTACGGGGTGGCGCCGTCGCTCACCGGAATCCCGAAATTGGGGCTGCCGTCGGCGTTCCAGTAGAGCTTCTGCACCCGGGTGCGGCGGTTCGGGTCGTCCAGGGGGTCGCCGACGATGTCCCTGTAGTCGCGGTCGTGGTACACCAGGATGTCGCTGAGCCCGTCCTCGGACGTGGTGAAGGAGTTGTGCCCCGGACCGTACTGGCCGGTGGCGTCGTTGCCGGTGAACACCGGCTGCGGGTTCTTGGTCCAGGACGCCGGGTCCAGCAGGTCGGCGGACGACGGCGCGGACAGCAGGCCCATGCAGTAATTGCTGTCGGTGGCGCTGGCCGAGAACGTCATCCACACCCGGCCGTTCCGTTCGATGACCGCCGGCCCCTCGTTCACCTTGAAGCCGCGGGTCTCCCAGTCGTAGGTGGGCGTCGACAGCAGCGCGGGCTGCCCGCTGATGGTCCACGGATCGGCCATCTTGGCGATGTAGATGCCGGAGTTGATGTCGGTGCCCGGCGGATTCTGCGCCCACACGAGATAGCGCGTGCCGCGGTGGGTGAACGTGGTCGCGTCCAGGGAGAAGGTGTCCCAGGGAGTGGCGATGCGCCCCTTTTCCTGCCAGGTTCCGGTGAACGGGTCGGACGCCGCGTTCTCCAGCACGTACATGCGGATCCGCCAGACGTCCTCGGCGTTTCCGGCGGCGAAGTAGACGTACCAGCGGCCGTCGATGAAGTGGATTTCCGGAGCCCAGATGTGGGCGCCCATCTCACCGGTCGGGTGCTTGGTCCAGATCACTTTTTCCGGCGCCGTCGCCAGCCCCTGGATGGTGGTGGAGCGGCGCAGGATGATGCGGTCGTACTCGGGGACGGTCGCGGTGTAGTAGTAGTGGCCGTCGGTGTGTTTGAAGATGTGCGGATCGGCCCGCTGCTCCACCAGCGGATTGGTGTACCGCACCCCCGGCGCCGCCGCCGCGGCGGTTTTGGGCGCGGCCGTTGCGGGAACGGCGCCGAGCGCACTTGCGAACAGCGCGCAAAGCACGAGGGGAACGATTCTGCGCACGGAAAAGAACTCCGGCATCGCGGAACTCCTCAGGTCACGGCCTGACGGATCCGGCACTTCGCGAAATGCCACAGGAAAGCGCTTGCCGCGACTGTAGACGCCCATTCCCCACCCGTCAACGCCCGTCCCCGCCGGCCCCG
The DNA here is from genome assembly GCF_039539665.1 of Actinomadura keratinilytica. NCBI lineage: Bacteria > Bacillati > Actinomycetota > Actinomycetes > Streptosporangiales > Thermomonosporaceae > Actinomadura > Actinomadura keratinilytica. The sequence continues at coordinate 211 of NZ_BAABDO010000205.1, read as the reverse complement.
CGGCCCCCGCCGCGCGGCTCCGGAGGCGCGGCGATGACGGTTCCGCGGCCCCGCGCCGCCGCCCGACGGTTCGCGGCCCCGCCGGTTCGCGGCCGGGGCGGCGGACGGCGGATGCGGCGGCTGGATGGCGGGCCGCTTCCGTGGTGGGCTTGAGCGGCGGGCGCCGCCGCAAGTCGGATCGTAGCCATGTCGTTCTGTGAGCCAAGGAGTT
>NZ_BAABDO010000204.1:0-5819 GCF_039539665.1 Actinomadura keratinilytica | reverse complement strand
GCCGACGCCGTCCGCGCCCTGCCCGCGGTGGCCCGCGACCGCCGCCCCGTGCTCGGCCGGGTCGAGGCCGCCCGCGCCGCCCTGCCCGACTACTGAGCGGGGAGGACCGCCGGCGCCGGGCCCGCCCGCGTTTCGCGCCGGTGGGCGGGGTAGGGGCCCGACCAGGACGACTTCGCGGGGGAGGTACCGCATGAAGGCGCTCACCTGGCACGGCCGCCGCGACGTGCGCGTGGAGTCCGTGCCCGACCCGGCGATCAAGGAGCCGACCGACGCGGTGGTGCGGCTGACCAGCACCGCGATCTGCGGCTCCGACCTGCACCTGTACGAGGTGCTCGGCCCGTTCATGACCGAGGGCGACATCATGGGCCACGAGCCGCTCGGCATCGTGGAGGAGGTCGGCGCCGAGGTCGACCACATCCGGCCCGGCGACCGGGTGGTGATCCCGTTCAACATCGCCTGCGGGCACTGCGCGATGTGCGGCATGCGGCTGTACGCCCAGTGCGAGACCACGCAGGTGCGCGAATACGGCACCGGCGCCGCGCTGTACGGCTACAGCAAGCTCTACGGGCACGTCCCGGGCGCGCAGGCCGAGTACCTGCGGGTGCCGCAGGCCCAGTTCGGCCCGGTCAAGGTGCCCGAGGGGCCGCCGGACGAGCGGTTCCTGTACCTGTCGGACGTGCTGCCCACCGCCTGGCAGGCCGTGCAGTACGCCGACATCCCCGAGGGCGGCGGCGTCACCGTGCTGGGCCTCGGCCCGATCGGGCAGATGTGCGCGCGCATCGCCCGCCACCTGGGCCGCCGCGCCATCGGCGTGGACCTGGTGCCCGAACGCCTGGACATGGCCCGCCGGCACGGCGTGGAGGTCGTCGACGCCGGGCCGCCGCACACCGCGCACGACGTGGTGGAGATGGTCCGGGACAAGACCCACGGCCGCGGCACCGACTCGGTGATCGACGCGGTCGGCATGGAGGCGCACGGCTCGCCCGTCGCCAAGATGGCCCACACCCTCACCGGGTGGATGCCGGACCGGGCCGCCGCGCCGCTGATGAGCCGGATGGGCGTGGACCGGCTGGCGGCGCTGCACGAGGCCATCGAGATCGTCCGGCGCGGCGGCACCATCTCCGTCATCGGCGTGTACGGCGGCATGGCCGACCCGCTGCCCATGCTGCAGATGTTCGACAAGGGCGTCACGGTCACGATGGGCCAGGCCCACGTCAAGCGGTGGATCGACGACCTGCTGCCGCTGGCGGCCGACGACGCCGACCCGCTCGGCGTGATGGACCTGGCCACCCACCACCTGCCGCTGGAGCAGGGCCCCCAGGGGTACGAGATCTTCCAGAAGAAGCAGGACGGGGCCGTCAAGGTCGTGCTCCACCCGTCCTCGTGACCCCGTGCCCGCGTCCGGCCGCGCGGCGGCGGCGCGGGCGGCGGCGCGGGCCCCCGCGGGCCGCCGCAGCAGCGCCAGCGCCGAACCGGCCGCCAGCAGCACCGCCGCGGCCAGCGCCCAGCCGGTCCCGTACTCGGCGTGCCGGGTGGACTGCCCCTGCTCGGCCAGCGTCAGGAACAGCGTGCCGATGGTCGCGACGCCGACGACGTGGCCGAGCTGCATGAGCGTCAGCAGCATGCCGCTGCCGTCGGCGGCGTCCTCCGGCGGCACCCCCGCCAGCGCCGCCGTCATCACGATCGGCATCGCCCCCAGGCCGAGCCCGATGACCGCGGTCAGCGCCTCGTACACCGCGCCGCCGCCCCCCAGCGGCCCGAGGAGCAGGTAGCCGGCCCCGGCGACGGCGAACCCGATCGGCACCAGCGGCCGGTGCCAGTGGTCGGGCGTCCGCTGCCACGTCAGCCCGACCAGCGCGAACGCGCCCACGCACGGGACGAACGCCAGCCCCGACCCCAGCGGGCCGAGCCCCAGGTCGCCCTGCAGGTGCAGGGTCGTGCTGAACAGGAACGCGCCCCAGGAGCACCCCGGCCCGAGCGTGATGGTCACCATGGCCGGGACCAGCCCCGGCGCCCGCAGCACCCGCGCGGACACCAGCGGCCGCCCGCCGCCGCGCACCACCCGCCGCTCCACGCCGACGAACACGGCGAACAGCCCCGCGCCGGCGGCCAGTGCGAACCACCCCCACAGCGGCCAGCCCAGCTCGCGCCCGAGGATCAGCGGGACGACGAAGAGCAGCACCGCCGGGGTCAGCACCGCCAGGCCGGCCGGGTCCAGGCCGCCGCCGCGCCGCACCCCGTCGGCGGGCAGCACGCGCGGCCCCGCGGCCAGCACCGCCGCGCCGATCGGCACGTTCACCAGGAACACCGCGCGCCAGCCCAGGCCGAACAGGTCGGCGTCCACCAGCAGTCCGCCCGCGATCTGGCCGACCACGACCCCGCCGCCGATCACCGCCGCGTACAGGCCCAGCGCGCGGGCCCGCGCGGCGCCGGTGAAGTTCCGCTGGATCATGCTCATCACCTGCGGGGTGAGCATCGCCGCGCTCGCGCCCTGGGCGAACCGGAACGCCACCAGCCGGCCGGTCGACGGCGCCACCCCGCACGCCAGCGAAGCGGCCGTGAACGCCGCCAGGCCCACCAGGAACATGCGGCGCGGCCCGGCCAGGTCGCCCAGCCGGGCCCCGGTGATCAGCAGGACCGCGTAGGCGATGACGTACCCGGCCACCACCAGCTGCAGGCCCGAGCCGGACGCGCCGAGGTCGGCGCGCATGGTCGGCAGCGCCACGTTGACGATGCTGGTGTCGAGGACGGCCATGAACTGCCCGAGCAGCAGCAGCGCCAGCGCCGCCCCTCCGGCACCGCCCCGCCCTCCGGTGCCCCGCGCCGTCCCCGCGCCGGGAAGGATCCGGGACGAATCGGTTGTCTGTGTCATGGGCACCAGCGTGCGAACCCGGCAGTACCAGTAACGAGAGCCCGCTGATACTGGTACTGACACCACCTGGCACATGGGACGGACGGCGGGCAGTCTGGGGAGACGTGACGATGACGCAGACCAGACCGTCCACGGGCCGGGCAGGGCGCGCCGCCGGCCGCGGCGCACGACGCACCGAGCTGGCCGCGTTCCTGCGCTCCCGCCGCGAGCGCATCTCGCCCGAGGACGTCGGCCTGCCCCCGGGGCCGCGCCGCCGCACCCCGGGCCTGCGCCGCGAGGAGGTCGCCCAGCTCGCGGGCGTCGGCGTCACCTGGTACACGTGGCTGGAGCAGGGCCGCCCCATCAACGCCAGCCCCCAGGTGCTGGACGCGGTGGCGCGCACGCTGCGGCTCGACCCGGCCGAACGCGAGCACCTGTACACCCTGGCGGGGGTGACGCGCCGTCCGCTGCCCGTCGACCCGGCCGAGGGGCTGCCCGGCGACATCCCCGTGATCCTGGACCGCCTGGACCCGATGCCCGCCTCCGTGGTGTCGGCCCGGTCGGACGTCATCGCCTGGAACAACGCTTACGCGGCGGTCCTGTGGTGCCTGCCCCGCGTCCCGGCGTGCGAGCGCAACACCATGTGGCTGTCGTTCACCCTGCCGCCGTGCTGCAACCCCATCGCCAACGTCGACGAGCAGGCGCACGAGTCCGTCGCGATCTTCCGCTACCGGTACAGCCGGCACATGGGCGATCCGGGCTGGAAGGACTTCGTGCAGCGGCTGTGCGCGGCCAGCCCCGAGTTCGCGCGGCTGTGGGCCACGCACGACGTGGCGCCGCCGCGTCCGTGCGACAAGGTCTACCGGCACCCGGCGGTCGGCGAGATCGCCCTGCGCTCCACCAGCCTGGACCTGTCGGCCGCGCCGGGGTACCGCATGATCGTCTACAACCCGGTGCGGCAGCGGGACGCCGACCGCATCGCCTACCTGCTCGCCCACCCGCGCGAGGCCGCCGCCGCGCTCCCCGACCACCGGCACTGAGCCCGCATTCCTCCCCTTTGTCCGGGTACGCAGGGACGGTCCGCACCGGCGGCCCGGAGGGGGAGACATGCGCGAGGACCAGCGCGAGGGCATGGACCTGGAAACGGTGCGCGAGCTGGGGCGGCAGCTGCGGGTGGACGCCGTGCGCGCCGCCGGCGCGGCCGGGTCGGGCCACCCCACCTCGTCGATGTCGGCGGCCGACCTGATGGCGGTGCTGCTGGCACGGCACCTGCACTACGACTTCGACGCCCCGTCCAACCCCTGCAACGACCAGCTGATCTTCTCCAAGGGGCACGCGTCGCCGCTGCTGTACGCGATGTTCGCCGCCGCCGGCGCGCTGTCGGACGAGGAGCTGCTCGGCTTCCGCAGGCTCGGCGGCAGGCTGGAGGGCCACCCCACGCCCCGGCTGCCGTGGGTGAAGGTGGCCACCGGCTCGCTCGGGCAGGGCCTGCCGTACGGGGTGGGGATGGCGCTGGCGGCCAAGCGGCTCGACCGCGTCCCCTCCCGGGTGTGGGTGCTGTGCGGTGACAGCGAGATGGCCGAAGGGTCCATGTGGGAGGCGGCCGAGCACGCCTCCCACGAGGGGCTGGACAACCTGACCGCCGTCATCGACGTCAACCGGCTGGGGCAGCGCGGGCCCACCCGGCACGGCTGGGACACCGGCGCCTACGCCCGGCGGCTGGCGGCGTTCGGCTGGCACACCGTCGAGATCGACGGCCACGACGTCGACGCGATCGACGCCGCCTACCGGGAGGCCGCGCGCACCGCGGGCCGTCCCACCGCCGTCATCGCCCGCACCAGGAAGGGCAGCGGCGTGGCCGCCGTCGAGGACCGCGAGGGCCACCACGGCAAGCCGCTGCCGGACGCCGAGGAGGCCGTCGCCGAACTGGGCGGCCGCGGCCACGTCCGCGTCGAGCCGCGCCACCCGCGGTGCGTGCGGTGCGCCCGGCCCCTGGACCACGCGCCGGTCGAGCTGCCCCGCTATGACGTGGGCGACCAGGTCGCCACCCGCGACGCCTACGGGCAGGCGCTGAGCGCCCTGGGCACCGCCCACGGCGACGTCGTGGCGCTGGACGGCGAGGTGAGCGACTCCACCCGGTCGGAGTTCTTCGCCAAGGAGCACCCGGACCGGTTCTTCGAGTGCTACATCGCCGAGCAGCAGATGGTCGCCGCCGCCGTCGGCATGCAGGCGCGCGGCTGGGTCCCGTTCGCCTCCACCTTCGCCGCGTTCCTCACCCGCGCCTACGACTTCGTGCGCATGGCCGCGGTCGGCCGCGCCAACGTCAACCTGGTCGGCTCGCACGCCGGGGTCGCCATCGGGCCGGACGGGCCGTCGCAGATGGGCCTGGAGGACCTGGCGGCGTTCCGCGCCGTGCACGGCAGCACCGTGCTGTACCCGTGCGACGCCAACCAGACCGCCCGGCTGGTCGAGGCGATGGCCGACGCGGCGGCCGACTCCAGGGGCGTCCGCTACCTGCGCACCACGCGCGGCGCCACCCCGGTGATCTACGGGCCGGACGAGCGGTTCGCGATCGGCGGCAGCCGGGTGCTGCGGTCCTCCGCCGACGACCGCGTCACGATCGTCGCCGCCGGGGTGACGGTGCACGAGGCCCTCGCCGCCGCCGACCTGCTGGCCGCCGACGGCGTGGCGGCCCGCGTCATCGACCTGTACTCGGTCAAGCCGGTGGACGCCGCCGCGCTGCGCGAGGCCGCCGAGCGGACCGGATGCCTGGTCACCGTCGAGGACCACCGGCCGGAGGGCGGCCTCGGCGACGCGGTCGCCGAGGCGTTCGCCGGCGGCGGCCCCGTGCCGCGCCTGGTGCGGCTGGCGGTGCGGAACCTGCCCGCCTCGGCCACGCCCGAGGAGCAGTTGCGGGTCGCCGGGATCGACGCCGACGCGATCGCCGCCGCCGCCCGCGACCTGGCGG
>NZ_BAABDO010000203.1:0-5875 GCF_039539665.1 Actinomadura keratinilytica | reverse complement strand
CCGCGCCGGGCCCGGGCCGGGCGGGGCCGCGCCGCCCGCGCCGTCCGCTCGCCGCGGGCGACGCGGGCCGCCTCGGGCGACCGGACGGCCGCGGCCGGTCGTTTCCGCCGCCCTCCGAGAACGCGACCGTGGCGGCGAAAACTCCCGGAAAACCGGTCTAAGTGGTTCAATTTAGTATGATTCGGACGAAAGCGGTCATGCCTGGTTAAGGTGGCCGTCAAAAGGCGTCATGAAAGTGGACATCCCCGTGCGCCCCGTGTTGCGGTGGAAGTGCGGCCTCACAATCCGAGAGGTCACGCTCAGTGAACCCGGTGATCGCCTGCGGGTGGCGGCGCCGCCCGCCTGCGGGCGCGCCGGCACCCCGGCCGGAGGAGGAACGCATGACGGCACCGTCATTCCAGCCGCCGCCGCTGACTTTCCCGCCGCCCACCACGACGGCCTCCGTCAAGCCGTGGCAGCAGCAGTTGCGGGACCGCGGCTGGCACATCGCCGTCGACGGCGTCTGCGGACCGGAGAGCAAGCGCCTGTGCGCCAACTTCCAGATGGAGCACCGCTTGGACCAGGACGGCATCGTCGGCCCGAAGACCTGGAAGGCCACCTGGGAGGCCCCCGGTACCGAGCCGCCGGAGCCGCCCGGCCGCACATTGGAGAAGGGCGACATGAACAACGCCCACGTCCGCAGGTGGCAGCGGCAGGTGAACAACCGCGGCTGGCCGCAGCTGGACGTCGACGGCGACTTCGGCCCGCAGACCGAGTCGATCTGCAAGGAGCTGCAGGAGTTCAAGGGCCTGCCGAAGACCGGCAAGATCGACCGCCACACCTGGGAGGAGGCCTGGCTGGAGAAGGCACCCGTGGCGGCGCCCATGTGAGCGCACGTCCGAGGACCGGGCCGGCGTCGGTGCAGAGGCGCCGGCCCCCGTCTGTGCGCGGCGCGGTCCGCGCGTCCGGCCGGACGGTCCGCGCATCCGGCGGAGCCGCGGGGGAGCGGTGGCGCGACGAGCCCTGTGGTGCACCGGTGCAGGCATGGGACCTGCGACCCGGTAGCGTACCGTTCTCGACATGGTGACGCGGGAGACGACGGGGCGGGGGACGCGGCGCGACCCCGATCGTCGGCGTGCCCTGCTCGAAGCCGCCGACCGGGTCATCCAGCGGGAGGGCCCCGAGGCGTCCATGGCCGCGATCGCGGCCGAGGCGGGGATCAGCAAGCCGATCCTGTACCGGCACTTCGGCGACAAGAGCGGCCTGTACCGGGCGCTGGCCGAACGGCACACGCTCAAGCTGATCGAGGGCATCCGGGAGGAGTTCTCCCGGTCCGACTCGGTGCGCGCCCGCACCCGCTCCACCATCGACACCTACCTGGCGGTCATCTCCAAGAACCTGGCGCTGTACCGGTTCCTCATGCACCGCGCCAGCGCCGAGGACCCGTCCACGCACAGCGCGATGAGCACGATGATCCGCGAGGTGAGCCGGGAGCTGGCCGAGGTCATGATCGCCGAGGGGCGGCTGCCGGACCGCACCCGCGCCTACGTGTGGGGGCACGCGGTCGTCGGGATGGTGCAGACCGCGGGGGACTGGTGGCTGGACCACGCCGACGAGGTGCCGCGCGAGGCGGTGGTCGACGGGCTGGTGGACCTGATCCTCGGCGGGCTGCCCGCCGCCGCAGGATACGACCTTGCCCAGGAGGGTTCGCACGACGATGGCTGACGAGGCTGAGGTGAGCGTTGACTGAACGGACGGTGTCCGAGGCGCCCGCGACCGGCGGGAGCGGGCCGCGGGACGAGCCGCGGGTCGAGGTGGACCGGCGACCCTGGGGAAGCTTCGAGCGCTTCACCCACAACGAACCGACCACGGTGAAGGTGATCCACGTGGCGCCGGGCCAGCGGCTCAGCCTGCAGCGGCACCGGCACCGCGACGAGCTGTGGGTCGCGCTCGACCCGGGCGCGGTGTTCGAGGTGGACGGGAGGCGCACGCTGCCGGAGGTGGGCGAGCGCGTGTTCATCCGGGCGGGGCAGACGCACCGGCTCGGCTCGTCCGGCCCGGCGGTGCGCGTGCTGGAGATCGCGTTCGGGCACTTCGACGAGGACGACATCGAACGCCTCGAGGACGCCTACGGCCGCGCCTGAGCGGCGTCCGCCGGCGCTCCTCAGCGCTCCTTCACCAGGTGCGCGTAGACGATGACGTTGTCGCGGTAGGACCGCTCCTTGCGGTCGTAGGCGCCCCCGCAGGTCACCAGGCGCAGCCCGGCGTACCGCACGTTGCCGTACACGCGGTCGCCGGGGAACCGCTTCTTCGGCACCTGCTCCTTGGCGTCCACGCGGAACGTCAGCCTGCGCCCGTCCCGCCGTGTCACCCGCACGACCGAGCCCGGCTTGAGCTCGCGCAGCCGGTAGAACACGGCGGGACCGCGCTTGTCGTCGTAGTGGCCCAGCAGCACGGCCGGCCCCCGGCTGCCGGGGGCCGGGCCGTGCCGGTACCAGCCGGCGCGGTCGGAGTGCTCGAACGGCGGCACCTCCACCATGCCGTTGGGCTTCTGGCCGACGGGCGTCACCCGCGCGCGCACCCCGATGGCGGGGATCTCGAGCCGGACCGGCGGCGACGACGGCACCGCCGTCCCGTCGGGGATCTTCCAGAGCACGCGCGGGCCGCCCTGGTCGCGGTAGGGCGCGGACGCCGAGACGTTGCTGCGCACCCCGTTTCCGACCGCCACCGCGCCCGCGACCGCCAGCACGGCGGCGACGGCGTATCCGCCGCGGTCACGCCCGCCCACGGGCCCGGGAACGCATCAGCGCCGTCCCGCCCATCCCGGCGGCCGCGACGAGCAGCACCGCTCCGGCCGGCAGCCACGGGACGCCGGCGTCCTGGCCGCCGCCGCCTCCGGTCTCGGCCCAGCCGCGCGGCCGGCGGATCTTCTCGCCGCCGGGGCCGGGTGCGGGACCGGGGCCGCCGACCGGGCCGCCGCCCGGACCCCCGCCGGGGCCTCCGCCGGGGCCTCCGCCGGGGCCTCCGCCGGGACCTCCGCCGGGGCCGCCCCCGGGGTTGATCCACAGCTTCTCGTGCATGTACTTGCCGCGCTCATCGAACTTGCCGCGGTCGTCGAACTTGCCGCCCCAGCCGTCGTGGCCGAAGCCGTCGCCGTGGCCCCCGTCGCCGTCGTCCGGACCGTGGCCGTACCCGTGCGGCCCCGGGCCGTCCGGTCCGCCGGGCCCGTCCGGGCCGGGTTCGTCGTCCTTCGGGTTGTGCTTGAGGCCCTGCTTGCGGATCTCGACCCGGCCGGCGTGGGACGTCTTGGACGTCGCGCACTTGGCCTGGAGCGTGTGCCGGCCCGGATCGGCCTCGACCACCAGGGCCTTGATCTCGAACCAGCCGTCCCGCACCGCGCCGGTGCCGCGGGCCGCGCCGGTCACCCGGACGTGGTCGTCGGCGTTGCCGCAGCTGCCGGCCACGGTGACGCGCTGGCCGGGACGGGCGACCGCCGGCTCGATCGCCAGGCCGTCGGCGTTGGCGGCCGGTGCGGCCGAGATGGTCGGGACGGTTCCGCAGAGCATGGCGCCCAGCGCCAGAGTCGTGCGGACGGCGGTTGTCGCGCGCACCCTTCCCTCCAAGAAGTCCGTGAGATTGGATACGCACCGTGCTTCCCCGGATACGCTGCGGCACGTTTCATATGGAGGAGGTATGGGCGGATCTTTGCCGGTGCTTGCGCGTGCCGCCGCCCCGGCCGCCGGCGCATCCCTCCCGCACGCGCGACGGCCCGGCCGCCGTGCGGCGGCCGGGCCGTCGGATCCGGATGCCCGGGGGCGGGCCGGGGATCAGTGGCTGGCGCTCAGGTCGAGCTCCTTGACCTTGGGGTCGCCCTCGTCGGCGAAGTAGTCGGCCGCGCGCGTGGCGTCGTCGCCGTCGGCCAGCTTGGCCGCCCGGCACACCAGCGTGCCGACCACGGCCACCACCAGGTTGACCGCCAGGGCCACCACGCCCACGTAGATCGTCATCTTGGTGTCCAGGCCGAAGTCGCTCAGCTTGAAGGCCGAGCCGCCGAAGTGCTCCTTGCCCTTGGCCGGGTTGGGGATCTGGTACAGCATCCACAGCCCGGCGGCCAGGCCCGCCGCCCAGCCGGCGATCAGGCCGCCGCGGTGGAACCAGCGGGTGAACAGGCCGAGGCCCACCGCGGGCAGCGTCTGCAGGATGATCACACCGCCGATCAGCTGCAGGTCGATGGAGAACTCGGGGTCCAGCAGCAGGATGCAGGCCACCGCGCCGACCTTGACGATCAGCGAGACCAGCTTGCTGACCGCGGCCTCCTGCTTGTCGGTGGCGTCCGGCCGCAGGTACTCCTTGTAGATGTTGCGGGTGAACAGGTTGGCCGCGGCGATCGACATGATCGCGGCGGGCACCAGCGCGCCGATGCCGACGGCGGCGAACGCGATGCCGGTGAACCAGCTGGGGAACATGTTGTCGAACAGCACCGGCACCACGGTGTTGGTGTCGGCCTTGCCGTCGGCGGTGATCGGCTTGACCCCGGCGGCGATGGCCATGAAGCCCAGCAGCGCGATCAGGCCGAGCACGAAGCTGTAGGCGGGCAGCGCCGACATGTTCCGCTTGATGGTGTCGCGGTTGCGGGCGGCCAGGATGCCGGTGATGCTGTGCGGGTACAGGAACAGCGCCAGCGCCGAGCCCAGCGCCAGCATGGCGTAGTTGAGCTGGTTGGTGCCGTCCAGCAGGATGCCGTCGCTGGGCGCCGGGGACGCGGCGAACTTGGCCTGCGCCGAGTCGAAGATGTGGCCCCAGCCGCCGAGCTTGGCCGGGATGTACAGCACCGCGACGATGATCACCAGGTAGATCAGCACGTCCTTGACGAACGCGATCAGCGCGGGCGCGCGCAGGCCGGACTGGTAGGTGTAGGCGGCCAGGATGCCGAACGCGATGATGATCGGCAGGTGGCCCTCGACCCCCATCGCCTTCAGCACCGCCTCGATGCCCACCAGCTGCAGCGCGATGTACGGCATGGTCGCCACGATCCCGGTGATCGCGACGGCCAGCGCCAGGGTGGGGGAGCCGAACCGGGCCCGGACGAAGTCGGCCGGGGTGACGAAGCCGTGCACGTGCGACACCGACCACAGCCGGATCAGCATCAGGAACACCAGCGGGTAGACCACGACGGTGTAGGGCACGGCGTAGAACCCGGCGGCTCCCGCGCCGAACACCAGGGCGGGCACCGCCACGAAGGTGTAGGCGGTGTACAGGTCGCCACCGACCAGGAACCAGGTGATCCAGCCGCCGAAGCTGCGGCCGCCCAGGCCCCACTCGTCCAGGCTGTCCATGGTCTGCGGCCGCCGCCACCGCGCGGCGACGAAGCCCATCCCGCTGACCAGCAGGAACAGCGCGGCGAAAATGATCAGTTCGGTGAGGTGATCGGTCGACATCGGATCAGTCCCTCCGGCGCGTCATGCGGTAGACGACCGTGGTGCAGGCCACGCCGAGCAGGATGAAGGCCATCTGCAGCCAGTAGAAGACGGGGAAACCCAGCAGGCGGGGCTCGTCGTGGTTGAACAGGAAGGTCAGCAGCGGCACCACGATCGCGGGGAGCAGCAGCCAGTTCCACGGGCTGCGATCGGTTCCGCGCTCGGGCGGATGGGACTGCGCGGGCAAGGCGGCCTCCTCGGTGAAAGGGGGGTCGCCACGCCCGTCTCACATTTTGAGACGAGCGTGGCGCCAGGGGCGGTGCCGGAGCCTACCCCCGTCTCGGTCACAAGCCGATCTCGGCGACGGCACGAGTGTATGGAGCGATCCACAAGGGAAATCCCATGTCAGCAGGCCGGTCCGCGCTCGCGCCGGCCGCGGTGCCGCCCGCGGCCGCGAGCGGCGGGCCCGGCCGCGGCTG
>NZ_BAABDO010000202.1:0-6023 GCF_039539665.1 Actinomadura keratinilytica | reverse complement strand
TCAAGATCATCCAGCCGTGTCGCCGTCACCAACGTCCATGGTCAGTACAGCTAGGTGAGGCCGGGCGGCGGGTCGAGCAGCAGCACGGACGGCACCCGGTCGGGGTGCGCCAGGCGCAGGAAGTGCATGCCGTGGCCGGACAGGCCGAGCATCAGGCCGGGGAAGAAGCCGTCGCCTTCCGGCGTCGGGTTCTGCCACTGGGTCTGCACCTGCACGTCGGCCTCCAGCCGGAACGCGGGCCGGTCGCGCAGCCCGGCGTAGCGCAGGAACAGTTCGGCGTTGCCGCAGCGGCCGTGGCACAGCGAGTCGTTCATCAGGCGGGGGAAGTCGCGCATCGTCGCCGTGACGGCCCGGTGCGCCTCGTCCAGCAGCGACTCGTCGTCGCGGCCCAGCAGGTCCCAGCTGTGGATGCGGCTGAGCCCGATGCCCGCGGCGCCGTTGCACCAGGCGTTGCCGTGCCGGGGCCCGCCGGAGGTGCCGGCGCCGTCCCGGGCCGCTTCGGCGAAGCGGCGCGCCTCGTAGGCGAAGGCGCGCCGGCCGGCCTCGATGTACTCCGCTCCGCCGGTGCTGGCGCCGAGGGCGATCAGCGCCCAGCCGATGCCGCCCGCGCCGTGGGCGAAGCCGGTCGGGCCGGGGTGAGCACCGGGGTGGGCGCCGGGACGGTCGGGCCGCGGCCAGCAGAGCGTGCCGCGGTCGGCCCGCGCCCGCCGCAGCAGGTGGTCGGCGCAGCGGTGGGCGACGTCGAGGCCGGCGGTGCCGCCGGTGGCGCGGGCGAGGCCGAGCATCACGGGGATGAGCCCGGCCGCACCGCCGAGCACGTCCAGGTGCCGGTCGCGGTCGATCCGGTCGGCGATGTCGCGGCTGAGCCGGACGGCCAGGTTGAGCAGGGCGAGGTCGTCCCACAGCGCGTACAGGTGGGTGAGCGCGTAGATCAGGCCGCCCGCGCCGGTGAACGCGCCGATGCCGCGGCGGCCGCACTGCCCGGCGGCGTGCTGGAGCGCGCGCCGCGCCGCCTCCCGGAACCGCGGCCGGGGGCACTCCTGGTCCAGGTAGGCCAGGAACAGGGCGATGCCGGCCGTGCCCAGGTACAGGTCGCCCTCCACGTCGACCTCGACCTTGCCGTCGCGGGTGCGCTGGTAGGACGTCCAGGGGGCGGGCGCGTCGGGTTCGCGCAGCATCGCGCACAGCCGTTCGCCGATCCGGACCGCGCGGTCGACGGCCGCGGCGGCGAAATCGGGGTCGGTGACCTCGCCGGAGGCGAACCCGGCGAGCCGGCCGAGGCGGCCGTGCGCGCCGAGCCCGGCGGCGATGTAGCGGGCCTGCCGGGCGCGGTCGCCCGGGGCCAGCCGCCGGATGCGCGCCGCCGCGCGGTCGAGGGGGGCGGCGGGCAGGCGGGTGCCCAGCGGTGTCCGGTGGTCGTGGGTGACGCGGTCGCCGTCGGCCGCGACCTCGAACCGGGGCAGGTCGAGCCGCCACAGCGACGCCAGTTCCCAGGCCGCGGGGAGTCCCTCGCCGGTCCGGTCGCGGACGGAGTCGAACAGCAGGTCCGCTTCGAGGGGGTCCATCAGCCGGCGCGGCCGCGCGGCCGCGTGCAGCAGGTCCGCGTACTCGCCGGGGTCGCGGCCGTGCACGCGGACGCGGCTGCCGGCGAACAGCCCGGTGACGCACTCCACGGCGGTGTCGGGCCACTGCTCGAACCACCGGTGGACGCGGCGGAAGCCGTCCTGGACGGCGTCGGTGTGGTCGGCGGTGCGGACGGGCGCGCCGTCGAGCAGGAGGCCGGGCAGGACGTCGACGGTCGCGGGCCAGTCGAGCAGGGCGGGGCCGAGCACGGAGTCGGCGAGGGGGCCGAACGCGTCGGCGTCCTCGGGGGACGCCGCGGGGAGCGGCGCGCCCAGCACGGTCGAGCAGTCGGCGATGTGCACGCGGCCGTCGGCGACCAGGACGGTGCCGGGACGCAGTTCGCCGCCGAGCACGTAGAAGCACGCCAGGTGGCCGCCGAACTCGCGGTGCACGCGTTCGGCCCCGGCCTGGTCGGGCACGGTGGCGCGGCAGGACGGGATCAGCGCCTCGTATCCGTAGCCGTCGCGCGCCAGGACGGGGCGCACCGCGAAGTCCAGCACGCCGTCGTCGCGGAGCCGGGCGAGCAGCCCCTGGTAGGCGGCCTCGGCCCGCACGCAGCGCGGCTTGTAGACCAGCCGGGCGCGGGCGTCGCCGAGCTCGACCTCCACGACCGTGACCGACCGCGCCCCCGCGTGCGGCCCCGACAGGCCCGGCCGCACCGAGCGGACCGCGGTGATCCGGCGCCCGCCGAACAGGGTCTCGGCCAGCGCGTCGGCGTCGGCGCAAAGCCGGGTCAGCAGCAGGCGGCCGTGGTCGGCCAGCAGCGCGGTGACGTGCGCCAGCCACCGCCCCAGCACGGGGAAGTCGAGGTAGAAGCGGTGGTAGGCGGCGGCGTCGGCGAAGGTCTTGTCGAGGTAGGCCAGGTCGTCGGCGGCGTCGCCGGCGTCCAGGCCGCCGTTCAGGTCGAGGTGGACGCGCGCGTCGGTCTCGACGGCGCGGGCGAGCGCGGGCTCGAAGCGCTCCAGCAGGTGGCGCTGGAAGTCGTCCACCACGCGGGGCCGCACGGGCGGCCCGGCGACGCGCAGCCCGGTGAGGCGGCGCGCCAGCTCGGCCAGGAACGGCTCGCACGCGGCGGCCAGGCGGCCGTGGCGGTCGTCGGAGGCGCGCCGGGCCGCGTCGAAGGCGGCGGACGCGGCGGGTCCGGCCTCGCGCACGCCGTCCAGCGCGGCCTCGTAGGCGGGCAGCCAGGCATGGTGCAGCTCCCGCAGCACGCGGGCGGCGCGGGCGCCGGGGTCGCGTTCGTGGCGGCGGTAGGCGGTGAGCGTCTCCAGGAGCGCCTGCCGCGTGTACCGGAGGGAGCCGGCCCGCCCCGCGGCGGTGTCGTCCGGCCGCCGCACGGCGAGCCTGCCGGCGAGGCGTTCGAGCCGCCACAGGCCGTAGGCGTCCGGAGGGGGTTTTCGCCCGCACCGCCCGTCCGGCCCGTCGCCGGCCGCGCCGTCGGCGGTGCCCAGCGCGGACACCGCCTGCACCCGTTCGGAGAGGTTGGCGGCGCGTGCCGCGATGTCCAGCGGATAGGTGTCCAGCGGATAGGTGCGGTCCATTCCCCCGAGTCCTCCGCTCCACAGAGCCTGCCCGCGAGGCGCGCGCATCGCGGCGGGGCGT
Organism: Actinomadura keratinilytica; assembly: GCF_039539665.1. Lineage (NCBI taxonomy): Bacteria > Bacillati > Actinomycetota > Actinomycetes > Streptosporangiales > Thermomonosporaceae > Actinomadura > Actinomadura keratinilytica. The sequence goes on along the minus strand of NZ_BAABDO010000202.1, from coordinate 2,798 downwards.
GCGGCCCCCGTGCCCGCCGGAGCGCTTTACCGTTTCCTCGCAGAAGCAAATCCAGATTAGGAACGGGCTCTTTCACACGGCCTTCACATCGCTTCCACATCCCTGAAAACAACCAAGCGCTCGCTTGGCAATCCGAAAAACGATCGGGTTTTGTCGCAGTCGACTGGCATGCTGGGGCGCGTGAGCGCGCGCGTGTTGAGTCCCGCGCTGGTGGGCCGGTCGGCCGAGCTGGCGCAGCTGCGGGAGGCCCTGGCCGGCGCGCCGGGCGCCGTGCTGCTCGGCGGCGAGGCCGGGGTGGGCAAGACCCGGCTGATCAAGGAGTTCGCCGCCGGCCTGCGCGGCGCCGAAGGCGCCCCCGCCCGGGGCGGGCCGCCGCCCCGGCTGCTGGTGGGCGGCTGCCTGGAGCTGGGCCCCGACGGCCTGCCGTTCGCCCCGTTCACCGCCGTGCTGCGGGAGCTGGTGCGCGACATCGGCATCGACGGCGTCGCCGAGCTGCTGCCGCGCCGCGACCCCTCCGGCCTGGCCCGGCTGCTGCCCGAGTTCGGCGAGCCGGAGACCGACGCGGCCACCGGCGAGGAGCGCGCCCGGCTGTTCGAGCTGGTGCTGACCCTGCTGGAGCGGCTGGCCGAGCGCGCCCCGGTGGTGCTGGTGGTGGAGGACGCGCACTGGGCCGACCGCTCCACCCGCGACCTGGTGTCGTTCCTGATCCGCAACCTCGGCACCGCGCCGCTGCTTATCGTCCTGACCTACCGCACCGACGAGCTGCACCGCACCCATCCGCTGCGCCGCCTGCTGGCCGAGCTGGACCGGGTCGAACGGGTCCGGCGGCTCGAACTGGCCCGGCTGTCGCGCGCCGCCGTCGCCGAGCTGGCCGCCGGCATCCTCGGGCACGAGCCGCCCGCCCGGATCGTCGACGACCTGCACGCCCGCAGCGAGGGCAACCCGCTGTTCGTCGAGGCGCTGCTGGACAGCGACGGCTCGCTGCCGTCGGAGCTGCCCGAGTCGCTGCGCGACCTGCTGCTGGTGGGGGTGCAGCGGCTGCCCGAGGAGACCCAGGAGGTGCTGCGCGACGCCAGCGGCGGCGGCACCCGCATCGAGCACGCCCTGCTCGCCGCCGTCTCCGGCCTGGACGACGCCCGGCTGGCCCGCGTGCTGCGGCCCGCCGTCGCCGCCAACGTGCTGGTCGTGGACGGCGACGGGTACGCCTTCCGGCACGCGCTCATCCGCGAGGCCATCCACGACGACCTGCTGCCCGGCGAGCACAGCCGCCTGCACTCGCGGTACGCGCAGGCGCTGGAGGACGACCCGGGCCTCGTTCCCGCCGACCGGTTGTGGGTGGAGCTGAGCCACCACTGGTACTGGGCGCACGACACCACGTGGGCGCTGGTCAGCGCGTGGCGGGCCGCGGGCGACACCCGCAAGGCCGTCGCCTACGCCGAGTGCCTGTCCATGCTGTCGCGGGTGCTGGAGCTGTGGGACCGCGTCCCGGACGCCGCCGAACGCATCGGCGCGTGCCGCATCGAGGTGCTGGAGCAGGCGGCCGCCACCGCCGAGCAGGCGGGCGAGTACGAGCTGGGCATCAAGCTGGCCACCTCCGCGCTGCGCGAGCTGGAGGCCGAGCGGGGCGACGACATCGACATCCGCCGGGCCCGCCTGCTGGAGCGGCGCGGACGCATGTCCTACGAGCTGGCGCGCCCCGGCTTCGTCGAGGACCTGCGGGAGGCGGTGCGGCTGCTGCCCACCGACCCGCCGGGGCCCGAGCGGGCCCGCGCCCTGGCCACGCTCGCGCAGTACGGGCGGGTGCTGCACGGCACCGAGGAGGCCCAGGCCGCCGCCGAGGAGTCGCTGGCGATCGCCCGCCGCATCCGGCACCCGGTGGCCGAGGCGGAGGCGCTGCTCACGCTGTTCTGCGTCGACATCGACTACTCGGCCGGGCTGGAGGTGACCGAGCCGGCCGCGCAGGCGGCGCGGCGGGCCGGCGGCGGCGCCCAGCTGATGCGGGTCGAGGTCATCCGGTCGCACTTCCTGGAGGGCGCGGGACGGCACGAGGAGGCCGCCGAGGTGGCCCGGCGCGGCATGGAGCTGGCCGGCGAACTGGGCATGGCGCGCACCAAGGGCACGTCCCTGGCCATCAACCTGGCCGAGCCGCTGGTGTCGCTGGGCCGCTGGGACGAGGCGCGCACCGTCCTGCGCCAGGCCCTCGACAAGGACCCGCCGCTGACCATCCGCACCTCCCTGTTCGTGCTCGCCGGCGAGATCGCCCTGGCGCGCGGCGACCTGGCCGAGGCGGAGGCGCGGCTCACGCCGACGCGCGAGGTGATGTGGACCAAGGCCGAGGACCTGTTCGCCACGCTGCGCCTGCAGGCCAGGCTGCGGCTGGCGCAGGGCCGCCACCGGGAGGCGCTGGAGTCGGTCGTCCCGGTGCTGGAGCATGTGGGCCTGCCGGACGACGCCCGCTACGCCTGGCCCGTCCTCACGCTGGCCGCCGCCGCGTGCGCCGAACTGGGCGAGGACGCACTGCTGGACGGCGAGCCGGCGTTCCCGCGGATCGAGGCGCGGGCGGCCGGGCTGGACGTGAGCGGCCCGGCGCAGCGGGCCGAGCGGCTGACCTACCTGGCGCAGGCGGCGCGCGTGCGCGGCGTGCTCGACCGGCGGGCCTGGGACGAGGCGGCCGCGGCATGGGCGGCCATCAAGCGCCCCTATCCGCAGGCCGAGGCGCTGGTGTGGGCCGCGGAGGCCGCCATCGGCGCGGGCGACCGCGCGGGCGCCGCCGAACGGCTGCTGCGCGCCGCCGACCT
>NZ_BAABDO010000201.1:0-6154 GCF_039539665.1 Actinomadura keratinilytica | reverse complement strand
ACTCACCAACTCCTTGGCTCACAGAACGACATGGCTACATCCGACTTGGACGCGGCGGCGCCGGCTGCCGGGCCGCCGTCAGCCGCGGCCGCGGCCGCGCCGCCGCGCCGGTCGGAGATGGCGCGCAGCAGGTGGTAGCCCGCCAGCACGACGATGGTGCCGAACGCGATGCCCTCCAGCTTGAAGTCCTCGTTGATCTCGTGCACCACCGGGCCGAGGGCCAGGATGATGCCCGCGCCGACCGGGACCATGTTCACCGGGTCGGCGAAGTCCACCCGGTTCTCGATCCAGATCTTGGCGCCGAGCAGCCCGATCATCCCGTAGAGGATCACCGTGACGCCGCCGAGCACGCCGCCGGGCGTGGCGGCCACCAGCGCGCCGAACTTGGGGCACAGCCCGAACGCGATCGCGATCACCGCCGCGACGTAGTAGGCCGCCGTCGAGTAGATCCGGGTGGCGGCCATGACGCCGATGTTCTCGGCGTAGGTGGTGGTCGGCGAGCCGCCCACCGAGGTGGCCACCATGGTGCCCACGCCGTCGGCGAACACCGCCCGGCCGATCAGCGGGTCCAGGTCGGTGCGGGTCATCTCCCCCACGGCCTTGACATGCCCGGTGTTCTCGGCGATCAACGCGATGACGGCGGGCAGCACCAGCAGGACCGCCGACAGCTTGAAGTCGGGGGCGTGCAGGTCCGGCAGCCCGAACCAGTCGGCCTGCCGGACGCCGTCGAAGCTCACCCGGTCGTGGGGGAACGCGGTCGCCACGCAGTAGGGGCCCTCGGGCGCGCAGGCGCGGCCCGCCGCGTCGCGCAGGTTCTGCCCGGGCAGCACGGACGTGACCGGCCCGGCGGTCCGGTCGAGCACCCATGACAGCGCGTACCCGAAGACCAGGCCGACCAGCACGGCGACGCGGCCGACGAACCCGCGGAACACCACCATGACCAGGAACACGAACGCCATGGTGACCAGCGCGACCCAGTGGTCCTGCGGCCAGTAGGTGTCGGCCACCACGAACGCCAGCCCGAACCCGATGAGCATGACCACCGCGCCGGTGACGACGGGCGGGAACACCCGGTGGATGAGCCGCGGGCCGAGCAGGTGGATGAGCACGCCGCACACGGCCAGCACGCCCCCGGCGACCAGGATCGCGCCGGTCACCCAGGCGTCGCTCCGGGCGGTGTCGGCGCCCGCCCGGATGGCGAACACCCCGCCCACGAACGAGGCGCTGGTGCCCAGGTAGCTGGGCACCTTGCCCTGGACGATCAGCAGGAACACGATCGTGGCGACGCCCGACATCATCACCGCGAGGTTCGGGTCGAGCCCCATCACCAGGGGGAACACGAACGTCGCGCCGAACATCGCCACGACGTGCTGGGCGCCGATGCCGACCGTGCGCGGCCACGACAGCCGCTCGTCCGGCGCGACGACCTCACCGGGCGGCGGCGTCCCGCCGTCGCCGTGCACCTTCCAGCCGATGCCCATCCCCGCCTCCCTCGGGCCGCCGCGGCCGTGGCGCGTCCACGGCTCCGTCCCCGCTTCACGGCCTCCTTACGGCCTTGCGGGCAAAGTAGATCCAAGCAGGTGGGCGGGCATCGGCGACAACTGCCAAACCCGTCACCCGCCGTTGGGTGGGGAGTATGGCCTATATCACCGATGTGTTACCAATCCGGGCGCGACATGACAGACCCCGACATATCTCAGCGAAGGGGGTCGGGAGGACGGGAAGTCGGCGGGGGTTCGGAGTTCGGCGGGTCTGTTGGTCGGCGGGTCGGGGAGCTGTCGGGAGTCGTCGGGGAGCCGTCGGGGAGCCGTCGGGGAGCTGTCGGGAGCCGTCCGGGGAGGTCGTCGCGCGGGGAGGGTCAGATGCCGCGCATGCGCAGCACGTGCAGGGCCAGGGTGAGGTTGAGGCGGAGGTGGGCGTCCTCGGTGAAGGGGCCGAGCATCCGTTCCAGCTTGCCGATGCGGTACCGCAGGGTGTTGTAGTGGAAGTGCAGGCGCCGGGCCGTCTCGGCGACGTTGAGGTTGGTCTCCAGCAGCACCTGCAGGGTGCGGCGCAGGTCGACCAGCTCCGGTTCGTCGTCGCCCGCCAGCTCGCCGAGGGTCTCCCGGACGAAGGCGTGCAGCTCCTGCGGGTCGGACACCAGGCTGAGCAGCCGGTAGACGCCCAGCTGGTCGAAATGCGCGCGGGCGCCGTCGCCGTGCAGCTGCCGGCCCACCCGCACCGCCTTGACGGCCTGCTCGTAGGCCTCGGGCAGCGCGGACGGCGAGGTGACCGTGCGGCTGATGCCGGTGGAGAACGTCCGCTTGCCCGACAGGTGCTCGGCGAAGATCGCGGTGGCCTCCTTGAGCATCGCCTGGACCGGTCCACTGGAGAGTGGCGGCCCGTCGCCGTCGGCCGTCCCTATCACCGCGACGACCTCGTGGGCGAAGCTGGCGACCGCGGCGCCCCGGTCGTGCCGCCGCACCGCGGTGCTCCAGGCGGCGGCCAGCCGCTCCTGGGCGACCCGCTCGTCGGCGCTGCGGCCGCCGCGCGCCGCCGCGTCGCCGCCCTGCCCGTTCTGCCCGTTCTGCCCGTCGGCCGGGCGGGTGCGGCCGTCCAGCTCGGCGACGACCACCATGACCGGACGGTCCAGGTCCCAGCCGAACCCGGCGCAGTGCGCGATCACCCGGTCGTCCTCGCCGGCCCGGCCGGACAGGATGTCGCGCAGGTAGTCGGCGCGGTACTTGCTCTCCACGGCGGCGACGGCCTGCTGCTTGGTCACCACCAGCGCGGCCACGGTGGCGGCCCGCTCCAGGATGCCGAGGTCGGTCTCGCGCAGCGTGCCGGCGGGGCTGTAGGCGATGATCCGGCCGTGGTCGAAGCCCCCGGCCACCACGGGCACCACCAGGTGGTCGCCCCCGTTGACGCACACCCCGGGGCGGCCCGACAGCACGTCGAACGCCCGCATGGCCTGGATGTGCTCGTCGGGGCCGGATCCGGCCAGCACCTTCTGGTCGCCGTCCAGCACCACGACGGCCACGTCCAGCAGCGTGGCGACCTCGTCGACGACCTCCTGCAGGCCGCCGCCGCACAGCACGATCTGCACCAGCGCCCGGTGCACCTCCTCGGTGCGGGCCAGCACGGCCGCCTGCCGGTTGAGGATGTCGGTGAGCACCTGGTTGAGGATGTCGTCGAAGCCCACGTCGTTGGGCAGCAGGATGAGCGGGAAGCCGCGCCGGTCGGCCTGCGCGATCATCTCGGCGGGCAGCGCGTCCAGGTACCGGCCCAGCTTGATCGCCAGGGCGGCCAGGCCGCGCTCGTCGAGGTCGGCCACCAGGTTGTCCAGCGACTGCGGGGTGTTGCGCAGCGGGTACCCGGTGGTCAGCAGCAGTTCGTTCGGCTTGACCCAGGCCAGTACGTCGGGCACCTCCATGACGTTGAGCCGCTGCACCACCCGGTCGAGCCCCGAGCGGCCCGCGATGAGCCGCGCCCCGGCGAGGGTGGACACCCCCAGCACCTCGCCGACGGGCAGGCCGTAGGTCAGCGTGCCGGTGCTCGCCAGCCGCAGCGCGGGCGGGCCCGGGTCCGCATTGAGTGACATCACTTCGCTCCCAACCGTGAACGGGCGCCGAGGTTTTCGGGCGCCGACTGTCTACGGGCGCGGCCCGGGTGGGGGCTGGCCCGGCGGTCCCGGGGCCGTGTCCCCCCGGGACGTCACTTCGCATGCGCGGCACGGCGGTGACGCACCTGCCGGATCGCGGGGCCCGGTCGGCGGCCGGTCGCGCAGGCCCGGGGCGGTCGTCCGCCCGGCGGCGCGGCCGGTCCGACCGCCGGTCGCCTGGCCGGACGCCCTCCCGGGCGGATGACCGGTCGCATGACCGGACGCATGGCCGGACGCGTGACCGGGCGCATGGCCGGCCACACGGCTGCAGGGCAGCCCTAAGACCGCCGGAACCGTTCGGGCGGTCCCGGCGGGTCGGGGCTGCCTGCGTGAGGTGCTCACCAAAGCTCGCTCAAGGGAACGGTCACCTCGCTTTTGCTGCTTACATCGCGCAAGATGCCCCGATCGCTACCGGTATGCGATCAACCCTGACAACAACCTCCAAGGACCCTGACCATCCTTGGCAGGATTCACCATACGTCCGGTGGCGGGCCCGGTCTACGGTCCTGCCTGAGGTCGGGTCCGAGCGACCGCCGACGACACACGCCCGGCGGCACCGGCCTCGGGAGGATTCGTGACCATCGTCCTGCGTGACCCGATTCCGCTGCGCACGCTCACCGGGCGACCCCCGGCCCCCGGCGCCGCGGGTCTCCCCCTGCGCCCGCTGCTGGAGGCGCCGCGCCGCCCGGCACGGGTGATCGCCGCCTTCCCCTCCGCCGTCTACCTGGAGATGCGCGTCGAGCCGCGGGCCGGTACCGGCCAGGCCCCCGAACCCCGCGTGCTCGCGGTGGTCTGCTCCGACGCCGTCCGGCTGCCCAACGCGCTGGTGCTGGCCGCGACGCGGCGCGAACGGCCCTTCCGCGCCGTCCGAGAGGGCGCCGAGGCGTGGGTGGGCGACGGCCTGGTCGAGACCGAGGGGCTGTACGTGCGGGCCCGCCGCTGGTGGGACTCGGTGCCCGCGCTCGGCCCGCTCACCCCGGCCGCCGCGGCCCGCGGCCTGCTGGCGCTGGAGGACGCCCTCGACGAGGCCGAGGCCGCCGCGGGCTTCGGGCTGGCCGGGCATCCCGACCCCGAGACCCTGGCCGCCGCCTGCGCCGCGGGCGACCTGCCGGGGGCCGTCGAGGCCGCCGAGCGGATCGTGGGCCTGGGCCCCGGGCTGACGCCCAGCGGCGACGACGTCCTGGCCGGCCTGCTGGTGTCGCTGCGGCTGTTCGGCGGCGCCGTGCGGGGCGGCGAACGGGCGGTGTGGCTGGCCGGGTGGCTGGGCGCCGCGGTCACCGCCGACGTGGGCACCCGCACCACGGCGCTGGCCGCGACGCTGCTGCACTGCGCCGCGTCCGGCGCCGCCGGGGCCGACGTGGCGGCCGTGCTGCGCGCCGTCGCGGGGCGCGAGGCGCCGCGCCCGGCCGTGCGGCGGCTGCTGGCCGCCGGGCACACCTCCGGCGCCGACCTGGCCTGGAGCGTGCGCGCGGGCTCCCGCGCCCGCCTGGCGCTGGCCGCGTCCCCCGCGGCCCCGCACCGGGCCACTGCATGACGGGCGCGTCGCGATCGGGGGCGCCATGAGCACGACGGGCACGACCCGGGTCGAGGTGCGGCGCGGCGCCTACCACGACTCGGTGACGCTGATGCGGGTCAGCCGCAGCCTGGCCGAGCGGCCGGACGTGGCCGAGGCGATGGCCGCGATGGGCACCGACCTCAACCGCGAGATGTTCGGCCGGATGGGCTTCCAGGTGCCCGCCGACGCCGGTCCGGGCGACCTGGTGGTGGCGGTCCGCACCGCCCGCGGCGCGCCCGACCGCGCCCTGGACGACGCCCTGCGCGCGCTCGACGAGCTGCTGAGCCGCCGGGCCGAGGCCGGCGCCGGCGGCGCGGAGGAGCCCGCCCGCACGGCCGCCGCGGCCGCGCGGCGGATCGACGCCGGGCTGGCGCTGCTGTCGGTGCCCGGCCCGCAGGTGTTCGCCGAGGCCATGGACGCCCTGGACGCCGGGCTCAACGTCATGGTGTTCAGCGACAACGTGCCGGTCGAGCAGGAGATCGCGCTCAAGGAGGCGGCGGCGCGGCGCGGCCTGATCGTCATGGGCCCCGACTGCGGCACCGCCGTGGTCGGCGGCGCGGGCCTGGGGTTCGCCAACGCGGTGCGGCCCGGCCCGGTCGGCGTGGTGGCCGCGTCCGGCACCGGCGCCCAGCAGGTGATGTGCCTGCTGGACGCGGCGGGCGTGGGCGTCAGCCATGTCCTCGGCGTGGGCGGACGCGACCTGTCGCCGCAGGTCAGCGGGCGTTCGGCGCTGGCGGCGCTGGCCGCGCTGGACGACGACCCGGCCACCGAGCTGATCGTCGTGGTGTCCAAGCCGCCCGGCCCGCGGGTGGCCGGGCTGATCCGCGAGGCGGCGCGCCGCCTCGACACCCCCGTGGTGTTCGCGCTGCCCGCCCCGGGCGAGGACGACCTGACGGCGGCGGTGGAGCGGGCCCTGGCCGCGCTCGGCCGCCCGTCGCCGCGCTGGCCGCGCTGGCGCT
>NZ_BAABDO010000200.1:0-6159 GCF_039539665.1 Actinomadura keratinilytica | reverse complement strand
CGAGGCGCTGGACGCGCTGGCCCGCGCCGCTGCCGCCGGTGCCGCCCGGCCGGGCGCTGCGCGGCCTGCTCGTCGGCGGCGCTCTGCGCGGCGAGGCCGACGCGATCGCCCGCGAGGAGCTGCCGGGCGGCGCCGGGCACGCGCTGCTGGACTTCGGCGACGACGCCTACACCCGCGGACGCGCCCACCCCATGATCGATCCGACGCTGCGGCTGGCGGCCGTGGCCGAGCACGCCGCCGACCCCGCCTGCGGGGTGCTGCTGCTGGACGTGGTGCTCGGCTACGGCGCCGAGCCCGACCCGGCCGCCGCGCTCGCCCCGGCGCTGGCGGCGGCCCGCGCCGGCCGCGCCGACCTGGCCGTCGTGGTGTCGCTGTGCGGCACGCCCGGCGATCCGCAGGGCCGCGACCGGCAGGCCGCGGCCCTGCGGGAGGCGGGCGCGTCGGTGTTCGCCTCCAACGCCGAGGCCGTCCGCCACGCCGTCGGCCTGCTGCACGGGCTCGGGGAAGGAGTCCCGGATGAGTGACGCGCGGCCCCGGCTGGGCGGGCTGCTGACCCGCGAGCCGCGCGTCGTCGCCGCGGGCGTCGGCGTGCTGGCCGAGGCGCTGGCCCAGCAGGCGGTGCCGGTGGAGCAGGTCGACTGGCGGCCGGCGCCGGAGGAGTCGCTGCCCGCGCTGAACGCCGTGCTCGGCGACCCGCGCCGGGCCGACGCCAACGCGCGCGCCGTGGGGCGCATGCTGTCGGCGCGGCCGCACCTGGTGGACGTGCGTCCGGCCGCGGAGGTGCTGGGCCTGGAGCCGGGCGTGTTCCTGCACGCGGGCCCGCCCCTGGAGTGGGACCGCGCGTCCGGCCCGATGCGCGGCGCGCTCATGGGCGCCATGCTGCTGGAAGGGCTCGCCGGCACCCCCGAGGAGGCCGAGCGGGCCCTCGCGCGGGGCGCGGCGACCCTGGAGCCGTGCCACCACCACGGCGCCGTCGGGCCGATGGCGGGCGTGGTGAGCCCGTCGATGTGGATGCTGGTGGTCCGGGACGACGCGCACGGCGGCACCGCCTGCTGCTCGCTCAACGAGGGCCTGGGCAAGGTGCTGCGGTACGGGGCGTACGGGCCCGAGGTGCTGGAGCGGCTGCGCTGGATGGGCGCCGTCCTCGGCCCGCTGCTGCGCGACGCGGTGCGCCGCCACGGCCCGATCGACCTGGTCGGGCTGATCGCGCAGGCCCTGCAGATGGGCGACGAGCTGCACAACCGCAACCGCGCCGCCACCTCCCTGCTGGTGCGCGAGCTCGGCGCCGACCTGGTCGCCTGCGACGCGCCGCGCAGGCACGTCGCCGAGGTGTTCCGGTTCGTGGCGGGCAACGACCACTTCTTCCTGAACGCCGCCATGGCCGCCGCCAAGGCCGCCGCCGACGCCGCCCGCGGCGTCCCGGGGTCCACGCTGGTGGTGGCGATGGCCCGCAACGGCACCGACTTCGGCATCCAGGTGTCGGGCACGGGCGACCGGTGGTTCACCGGCCCCGCGCAGGTGCCCGACGGGCTGTATCTGGGCTCCTACGGCCCGGCCGACGCCAACCCCGACATCGGCGACTCGGCCATCACCGAGACCGCCGGGATGGGCGGGTTCGCGCTGGCCGCCGCGCCGGCGATCGTCCGGTTCGTCGGCGGGGAGGTGCCGGACGCGGTGGCCGCCACCCGCCGGATGTACGAGATCACGCTGGCCGAGCATCCGGTGCTGCAGATCCCGCTGCTGTCGTTCCGCGGCACCCCGGCGGGGGTGGACGTGACCCGGGTGGTGCGCACCGGGATCCTGCCGGTGATCGACACGGGCATCGCCGGGCGGGAGCCAGGCATCGGGCAGGTGGGGGCCGGGCTGGTGTCGCCGCCCGCCGGGGTGTTCGCCGACGCCCTGGCGGCCCTGGCCGCCGCCGTGCCGCGGGGGCCGGCGTGACCGCTCTGCCGGCCGGCCCGCCGCCCGGCGCGCATTCGGGGGGCATCTTGCGGGATCATGGCGGGGTGAATCTCAGCGTTGCATCGATCGACGACCTGTCCGCCCGTGTCGACGCCGTGCGCGCCGAGCACGACCGCCACTTCCCCGGCCCGGCCTCCGGCCGCCAGCCGGTGCACACCGTCTACGTCCCCGCCGACCAGTTCTCCCCGTCCACGCCCGGCGACTTCGGCGCCGAGGCGCTGCGGCTGCTGAACACGCACACGCCCGGCGCGGGGTCGTTCGGCACCGCGTTCGGCATCGACCCGGAGATCGCCGGGACGGTGCGCGAGCGGGTGGCCGCCAAGCTGGCCGCCGAGCCGATCGAGGACGTGCGCGTCGACTTCGAGGACGGCTACGGGGTGCGCGACGACGCCGAGGAGGACGCCCACATCGCCCAGGTCGTCGAGGCCGTCGCCGCCGCGTACCAGGCGCGGACGCTGCCCCACTACTGGGGGCTGCGGATCAAGTCGTTCGCCGACGGCGGCCACGTGCGCGCGATGCGGACCCTGGACGGGTTCCTGACCGCGCTGCGCGACCGGCTCGGCCGGCTGCCCGGCGGGTTCACCATCACCTTCCCCAAGGTGGTGATGGCCGAGCACGTGTCGATCTTCGTGGAGTACCTGGAGCGGCTGGAGGCGGCGCTCGGGCTGCCCGCCGGGATCCTGCGCTTCGAGGTCCAGGTGGAGACCACCGAGGCGATCATCGACCACCAGGGCCGGTTCGGGCTGCGCGCCATCGTCGAGGCCGCGGCCGGGCGGCTGACCGCCGCTCACTTCGGCGTGTTCGACTACACCGCCGCGTGCGGGCTGCCGCCCGCCGAGCAGCGGCTGGACCACCCCGCCTGCGACTTCGCCCGGCACGCCATGCAGGTGTCGCTGGCGGGCACCGGGGTGCGGCTGTCGGACGGCTCCACCAACGTCATCCCGCGCAACGACGGCCCCGACGAGGTCAACCGCACCTGGGCGGTGCACGCCGCGCACGTCCGGCACTCCCTGCGGCACGGCTTCTACCAGGGCTGGGACATGCACCCGGCGCACCTGCCGAGCCGCTACGCCGCCGTGTACGCCTTCCACCTGGACGGGGTGGACGAGGTGATCGGCCGGGTCCGGGCCTGGCACGAGCAGGCCGCGGGCAAGGGCGACGGCGTCCTCGACGAGCCCGCCACCATCAGGGCGCTGACCGCCCGGCTGCGCCGCGCCGTCGACTGCGGCGCCCTGGACGAGAGCGTCCTGCCGGGGCGGGACTAGACCGGCTCGCAGATCACCACGGGGATCTCGCGGTCGGTCCAGGACTGGTAGTCGGCGTAGTCGGGGTAGCGGGCGACCAGCCGGGGCCACAGCTCCTCGCGTTCGGCCGCGTCGGCGGTGCGGGCGCGCATGGGCCGCCGGTCCGGCCCGATCTGCACCAGCACGTTCGGGTTGGCGGTGAGGTTGTGGTACCAGGCGGGGTGGCGGGGGTGGCCGCCCACCGACGCGACGATCACCACGCGGTCGCCGTCCGGCAGGTACAGCAGCGGCTTGGTGCGGTGGGTGCCGCTGCGGCGGCCGATCGTGGTCAGCAGGCACACCGGGGCGCCCGACCGCGGGAACCGGCCGCCGAGCCGGCCGCCCGACAGCTGGTACACCGCCACGTGCGCCGCGCTGAAGACCTTCATGAACCGGGTGAACGCGGGGCTGTCGAGATGGGCGGGACGGGGTTTGGGCATGATGACCTCCACCGGACGGCCGGACCAGTGCGGTCCATCCGACCCGAAACGATCAGGGCGGTCAACGTGACATGCGGCGCGGGCGTCAGCGGGCGCCCCCGGGCCGCCGCAGGAAGGCGGCCAGGTCGGCCGGGGTGTCGATGTCGTCGGGGGCGGCGACGTCGTCGCAGGCGACGGGGGTGACCAGGTCCGGACGGGCGCGCAGGAACGCGCGGGCGCCCCTGTCCCCGACGGCGGCCGCGGCGGCGTCGGCGAAGTGCTCGCGGGCGATGAGCACGGGGTTGCGCGGCGCCCCGCCGTAGGTGGCCACGGCGACGCGGGCGCCGCCCCGGTAGGCCGCCACCATGCGGCGCACGGCGGCGGCGCCGACCCGCGGCTGGTCGACCAGCGCGACGACGACGGCGGGAGCGTCCGGCGGCAGTGCCGCGAGCCCGGCGCGCAGCGACGACCCCATGCCGGTGCGCCAGTCGGGGTTCGGCACGGCGACCGCCCCGGCCGCCTCCACCGGCGCCGCCCCGGTCACCACGAGCACCGGTGCGCAGCCGCCTTCGCGCAGCACCCGCACGCCGCGGTCGGCGAGCCGTTCGCCCGCCACCTCCACCAGCGCCTTGGGCCGGCCGAGCCGCCGGCCGGCGCCGGCGGCCAGCAGCAGCCCGGCGGGGGCGTCGCCGCGGGCCGCCATCAGCGGGCTTCGCCGTGGATGCGGCCGGAGGTGCTGCTGAGCGGGCGGCCCGAACCGCCCCAGCGCAGCTGGATGAGCTCCGCGGCGATCGACACGGCCGTCTCCTCGGGGGTGCGGGCGCCCAGGTCCAGGCCGATGGGCGAGCGCAGCCGGGACAGCTCGGCGTCGGTCAGCCCGGCCTCGCGCAGGCGCCGCGCCCGGTCGGCGTGGGTGCGGCGGGACCCCATGGCGCCCACGTACCCCGCGGGGGTGCGCAGCGCGACCTGCAGCAGCGGCACGTCGAACTTGGGGTCGTGGGTGAGCACGCAGATCGCGGTGCGCTCGTCCACCTCGGTCTCGTCCAGGTACTTGTGCGGCCACTTCACCACGACCTCGTCGGCCTCGGGGAAGCGCTTGGAGGTGGCGAACACCGGGCGGGCGTCGCACACGGTCACGTGGTAGCCGAGGAACTTGCCGAGGCGGGCGACGGCGGCGGCGAAGTCGATCGCGCCGAACACCAGCAGGCGCGGCGGCGGCGCGAACGACTGCACGAACACCGACAGCTCGTCCCGGCGCCGCTGCCCCTCGCGGCCGTAGTGCCGCTGCCCGGTCAGGCCCTGGGCGAGCATGCCGCGGGCGTCGTCGTCCACGGCGGCGTCGAGCCGGGCCGCGTGCGGCCCGCCGGGCGCCAGGCTGCCGGACGCGCGGTCCGGCCAGACCACCCGGCGGGCGCCGAGCCGTCCCGGCCCGCCCACCACGGTGGCGACCGCCACCGGCTCGCGCGCCTCGATGGAGGCGGCGACCCGGCCGAACTCGGGGAAGGTGTCCGGGCCGACCGGCTCGACCAGCACGTCCAGGATGCCGCCGCAGGTCAGGCCGACGGCGAAGGCGTCGTCGTCGCTCACGCCGTAGCGCTGCACGACCGGCTCCCCGGACGCGATCACCGACTGCGCCAGGTCGTACACCGCGCCCTCGACGCAGCCGCCGGACACGCTGCCGACCACCTCGCCCGACGGCGACACCGCCATGGCCGCGCCGGGCGGGCGGGGGGCGCTGCGGAAGGTGTTCACCACGGTCGCCAGCCCGAACGTCTCGCCCGCCGCGTACCAGGACGCGATGTCGCCGAGCACGTCACGCATGGGCACCTCCCCTGTGCCGTCCGCCGGGCGTCCCGACCAGGCGGGCGAGTTCCTGCAGCGCGCCGAGACTGTGCCCGGAGGTGAAGTCGTCGATGTGCGGCAGGGCCGCCGCCATGCCCGCGGTGAGGGGCCGGTACCCGGGGCGGGCCTTGTGCGGGTTGGCCCACACCACGCGGTGCGCCAGCCGCGCCAGGCGGCGCATCTGCTCGCCGAGCAGCGTCGCGTCGCCGCGTTCCCAGCCGTCGGAGGCGATGACCACCACGGCCCCGCGGGCCATGCCGCGCTGCCCGAACCGGTCGAGGAACTCCTTGAGCTCCGCGCCGAGCCGGGTGCCGCCGCTCCAGTCGGGGATCGCCGCCGACACCGCGGCCATCGCCGTGTCGGGGTCGCGGTGCCGCAGCTCGCGGGTGAGCCGGGTGAGCCGGGTGCCGACGCTGAACACCTCCACCGTCCGGCCGCCCGAGCGGGCCGCGGCGTGCGCGAACCGCAGCAGCGCGTCGGCGTAGGGGCTCATCGACCCGCTGACGTCGACCAGCAGCACCACGCGCCGCCGCCGGGTGCGGTGGGCGCGGTGCCGCAGCAGCGAGACCTCCCCGCCGCGGCGCAGCGCCTCGCGGACGGTGCGGGCCGGGTCGAGCCGCCCGGCGGCGGCGTGCGCGAACCGGCGCGAGCGG
>NZ_BAABDO010000199.1:0-6195 GCF_039539665.1 Actinomadura keratinilytica | reverse complement strand
GGCTCACAGAACGACATGGCTACGATCCGACTTGCCTCCGCCGCCGGTGCCGCCGGCGCGCCCGTTCGTCCGCGCGGCCGGCCGCTGCCGCGCCGCCAGCTCGCGGACGCGGCGCAGCACGAACTGCTCGTCCATGATGCCCAGCCAGCGGTCCAGGCTGATCGCGTACATCTGCCGCAGCGCCCGGTCCTTGATGGAGGCCACCACCGGCGCGGCGGCGTCCAGCGCCGCCAGCCGCCCCTCGGCGGTGTCCAGGTCGTAGTCGCCGATGCGGCTGCGGATGGCGAACTCGAACAGCGGCAGCCGGGAGGCCACCAGGTCGCGCACCGCCGCGTCGCCGTACCGGACGCGCAGGTCGCACGGGTCGAGGCCGTCGGGCTGGACGGCCACGAAGGTCTGCGTGACGAACTTCTGCTCTTCCTCGAAGGCGCGCAGCGCGGCCCGCTGCCCGGCCGAGTCGCCGTCGAAGGTGAAGATCACCTCGCCGCGGAACTCGTCCTGGTCCATCAGCAGCCGGCGCAGGATCTTGATGTGCTCGCCGCCGAACGAGGTGCCGCAGGTGGCGATGGCGGTCGGCACGCCCGCCAGGTGGCAGGCCATCACGTCGGTGTAGCCCTCGACGACCACGGCCTGCCGGCGCCGGGCGATCTCCTTGCGGGCCAGGTCGGCGCCGTACAGCACCGAGCCCTTGTGGAACAGCGGCGTCTCGGGGGTGTTGAGGTACTTGGCGGTGCCGTCGTCGTCGTACAGCTTGCGCGCCCCGAAGCCGATGACGTCGCCGCTCAGGTCGCGGATCGGCCACATCAGCCGGCCGCGAAAGCGGTCGATCGGGCCGCGCCGCCCCTCCTTGGCCAGCCCGGCGGTGACCAGCTCGCGGTCGGCGAAGCCGCGCCCGCGCAGGTGCCGCACCAGGGCCTCCCACTCGCGCGGCGCATAGCCCACCCCGAAGTGCTCGGCGTCGGCCGCCTCGAACCCCCGCTCGGCCAGGAACCTGCGGCCGACGACCGCCTCCGGCGTGGCCAGCTGCTCGGCGTAGAACTCGGCGGCGACCCGGTGCGCCTCGACCAGCCGGGCGCGCTGGCCGGCGTCGCGGCGGGGGGTGGGGCCGCCGTCCTCGTAGCGCAGCTGGATCCCGGCCTTGGCCGCCAGCCGCTCGACCGCCTCGGTGAACGACAGGTGGTCGATCTCCTGGACGAACTTGATGACGTCGCCGCCGTTGGAGCAGCCGAAGCAGAACCACAGCCCGCGCGCGGGCGTGACGTTGAACGAGGGCGACTTCTCGTCGTGGAACGGGCACAAGCCCTTGAGGTTGCCGCCGCCGGCGTTGCGGAGCTGGAGGTACTCCCCGACCACGTCGGCGATCGGCGAACGCTCCCGTACGAGTGCGATGTCCTCGTTGCGAATCCGGCCGGCCACGGCGGCGAGTCTAATCCGTCGGCCCGACATCCCGGGCCCGGCGCCCGCAACCGGTGCCGGGGGTACCGATCCGCCCATGACCGCGGCGCCCGTGCGGGTGGCGGCCCCCTGTCCGCCGGCGGCCGGGGCGCCCGGAGGAGGCGGGCGCCCCGCGCGGTCAGCGCACCCGGAACCGGTCGAACAGCCGGTACATGAACTCGGTGCCCTGCCTGAGCGCGTCGACGGTGATGCGCTCGTCGTTGCCGTGCATGCTGACCAGTTGGTCGTTGTCCAGGACGTAGGGGTAGACGCCGTACCCGGGGATGCCCCGGGAGGTCCACGGGTACAGGCTCGTCCCGGCCTCGAACAGCGCCGGGGCGAACACCGCGTCCGGGTAGGTCTTCCCGGCCGCGTCCTTGATCGCCGCGAACAGCGGCGTGTCGATGGACGACGGCGGCCTGGCGAAGGTCTCGTCGAGCCGCTTGAGCGCGTCCTCCTCGCTCTCTCCGGCGTCGCCGACGAGCCTGACCGCCACGTCGCGGCCGTCGAGCAGCCTGCGGACCTGGGCGAGGAACTCGCGCGGCCGCTGCCCGCCGGGCACGCCCCGGCAGTTGATCCGCAGCGTGGCGGTGGACGGGATGACGTTCTCCTTGTACCCCGCGTCCTCGATGACGAAGGCGTGCGTGGTGCGCAGCAGGGCGCGGTGCAGCCACGGGTAGGAGCTGCGCTTGACGACGACGGCCGCGGCGCGTTCGCGGGCGGCCTGCGTGCGGGCGGCCAGCATCAGCTCGATGGCGCGGCGGAACGCTGCGTCGTCGGTGGCGCGGGCCAGGGCGGCGAAGTACTCGCGGGTGACGGGCGTGAGGGTGACGGGCGCCAGCCAGCCGTCCAGGACGGTGACGGCGCGCGACAGCCTGGCGACGGCCGAGCCGGGGCCGGGCTTGGAGGAGTGGGTGGCGGTGCCGTCGGCGACCAGGTCGAGGTTGAAGTAGACCTTGTCCTGCCGGGTCACGGTGATGAGCATGGGGGTGCGCCCGTCGCGGCGGGCCAGGAACCAGCCGCCCTCGGTGAGCACCATCCCGGCGTTGACCTTGTCCCAGTGCCGCTCGGCGAGCCAGCGCGACCCGTACGGGCCGGACTCCTCGTCGCAGTCGGTGAGGACGATGATGTCGCGGTCGAACCTGGCGCCCTCGGCCAGGTGGCGCAGCAGGGCGGAGACGAACGCGGCGTTGGCGCCCTTCATGTCGAGCGCGCCGCGCCCGTAGATCTCGCCGTTGCGGACGACTCCGGCGAACGGGTCCACCGACCACTTGGAGCGCTCCACCGGAACGACGTCCGAGTGCCCGAGCAGCAGCAGCGGGGGCGCCGCCGTCGTGCCCTCGATCCGGGCGATCAGGTGGACGTTGTCCTGCTTGGGCGTCGGGATGATCTCGGCGGACACCCCGGCCGACTCCCAGACCGACTTGAGCATCCGGGCGTGCGGGAGCGTCACGCCGCCCTCGCCGGGGTTCTGGGTGTCGTAGGCCAGCATCTTCTTCAGCAGGGCCAGCGGGTCCAGGTCGGCGGGGTCCACGCCGGCGGGCGCGGTGCGCGCCCCGGCCGGGACGCCGGCGAACGTCTCCCCGGCGACCAGGCCGCCGGCCAGCAGCGCGGCTCCAGCGCCGGTGCGGCCGAGGAACGCGCGGCGGGTGAGCGGAGCGGGTGGGTTTCGGTCGGGCTCCCGGGAGTCGGTCGTCATCGACATTGATCTCCTTTTCTCCGGTATTGGCGGGATTCCGGAAAAGGGCCGGGAACGCCCAGGCGGCGGGGGGCTGCCCGGGGTCCGCGTGAACGCGGCGTACAGAGCGGTGCCGGCCCGCTGTCGGCCCCGGGTCGGCGCGGTGTCGCCCGGCGGGACGTCGGCAAGCGGGCCGGTGGTCGGGCTGGTGTCGGCGCGGGAGTCGAGGTCGGCCTGTTATTCGCTGTCGGCTTCGATGTCGGATTCGCTGTCGGCTGCTATGTCGGCAGGGAATCGCCGGGCGCGGTCCCGGCCGGGAAGGCCGGCCGCGGCGGCATACGGCGGGTCGGCGGCGGTCTGCTTCCGAACGTTGATCGTCGAGACCGCGGTGATCGTTACGCGGGGTGCCGGGCGGCGCCGGGAAGGCCGGCACGGCGTCCGGCGAATCGGCACCGGCTTACGGTCTGTCCGATTCATACATTCCGTTCGCCCACGTGAAATGGATGTTAAAACGGCAATTCCCGTGTTCCATAACCGGTCATACCGGCAGTACCGTCCCCAGAGTGCTGATCACTCCACACGAGCAGGAGCGCCTGCTGCTCCATGTGGCCGCGTCCGTGGCCCGCGAGCGGCGGGCGCGCGGGCTGCGGCTCAACCATCCCGAGGCGACCGCGATCATCGCGGTGCACATCCTGGAGGGCGCCCGCGACGGGCGCACCGTGGCCGAGCTGATGGAGTCCGGCCGCACCGTGCTCACCCGCGACGACGTCATGGAGGGGGTGCCGGAGATGCTGGAGTCGGTCCAGATCGAGGCGACGTTCCCTGACGGCACCAAGCTCGTCACCGTCCACCGGCCGATCCCGTGAGCGGCGCGATGATCCCCGGGCAGGTCGTCCCCGCCGAAGAGCCCGTGCCGCTGAACCCGGGCCGGCCGCGCACCGCGCTCACCGTCGTCAACACGGGCGACCGCCCGGTGCAGGTGGGCTCGCACTACCACTTCGCCGTGGCCAACCCCGCCCTGGACTTCGACCGCGACGCGGCGTGGGGGCGGCGGCTGGACGTGCCCGCCGGGACGTCGGTGCGGTTCGAGCCCGGCGTGGCCCGCGAGGTGGCGCTCGTCCCGCTGGCCGGCGCCCGCGTCGTGCCGGGGCTGCGCGCGGAGAAGGCGGGGGCCCTCGATGGCTGAGCTGTCGCGGGCCCGCTACGCCGAGCTGTACGGGCCGACGGCGGGCGACCGCGTCCGCCTCGCCGACACCGACCTGTTCATCGAGGTCACCGAGGACCTGGCGCGCGGCCCGGACGGCGCGGCGACCGGGGACGAGGCGGTGTTCGGCGGCGGCAAGGTGATCCGCGAGTCGATGGGGCAGTCCCGCGCCACCCGCGCCGAGGGCGCCCTCGACCTGGTGATCACCGGTGCCGTCGTGCTCGACCACTGGGGCGTGGTCAAGGCCGACGTGGGCGTGCGCGACGGCCGCATCGCCGCGCTCGGCAAGGCGGGCAACCCCGACACGATGGACGGCGTCCACCCCGACCTGGTCATCGGCCCGACCACCGAGGTGCTGGCGGGCAACGGCAAGATCCTCACCGCCGGGGCCGTCGACTCCCACGTGCACTTCATCTGCCCGCAGCTGGCCGAGGAGGCGCTCGCCGCCGGGGTGACCACGCTGCTCGGCGGCGGCACCGGGCCGGCCGAGGGCACCAAGGCCACCACCGTCACCGGCGTCTGGTACCTGCACCGGATGCTGGAGGCGATGGACCCCTGGCCGGTGAACGTGGCGCTGCTCGGCAAGGGCAACACGGTGTCCGCCGAGGCCATGTGGGAGCAGCTGCGCGCGGGCGCCGCGGGCTTCAAGCTGCACGAGGACTGGGGCTCCACGCCCGCCGCGATCGACGCCTGCCTGCGCGTCGCCGACGCCTCGGGCGTGCAGGTGGCGCTGCACTCCGACACGCTGAACGAGGCGGGGTACGTGGAGTCGACGCTGGCGGCCGTCGGCGGGCGGTCGATCCACGCCTACCACACCGAGGGCGCGGGCGGCGGGCACGCGCCCGACATCATCACCGTCGCCGCGCACCCGAACGTGCTGCCGTCGTCGACCAACCCGACCCGGCCGCACACCGTCAACACCCTCGACGAGCACCTGGACATGCTCATGGTGTGCCACCACCTGAACCCGTCGGTGCCCGAGGACCTGGCGTTCGCCGAGTCCCGCATCCGCCCGACGACGATGGCGGCCGAGGACGTCCTGCACGACCTGGGCGCCATCTCGATGATCGGGTCGGACTCGCAGGCGATGGGCCGGATCGGCGAGACCGTCATCCGCACCTGGCAGACCGCGCACGCCATGAAGCGCCGCCGCGGCGCCCTGCCCGGCGACGGCGGGGCCGGCAACGGCGCGGACAACCTGCGCGCCCGCCGCTACGTCGCCAAGTACACGATCAACCCGGCGATCGCGCACGGCCTGGACGGGGAGATCGGTTCGGTCGAGCCGGGCAAGCTGGCCGACTTGGTCCTGTGGGATCCGGCGTTCTTCGGGGTGCGCCCGCACGCCGTGGTCAAGGGCGGGATGATCGCGTGGGCGGCGATGGGCGACGCCAACGCCTCCATCCCGACCCCGCAGCCGGTGCTGCCGCGTCCGATGTTCGGGGCCTCCCCCGCCGCCGCGGCCGCCACGTCCCTGCACTTCGTGGCGCAGGCGGCGCTCGACGACGGGCTGCCGGACCGGCTGGCGGTGCGGCGCCGGTTCGCCCCGGTCCGCGACACCCGGCGGCTCGGCAAGGCCGACCTGCCGCTGAACGACGCGCTGCCGCGCATCGAGGTGGACCCCGACACCTTCACCGTCTCGGTGGACGGCGAGGAGATCGAACCCGCCCCGGCCGCCGAGCTGCCCATGGCGCAGCGGTACTTCCTGTTCTGATGGAGCAGGTCCCCGCCGCGCTGCTGCTGCTGGCCGACGCGCGCCTGCCGGCCGGCGGCCACGCGCACTCGGGCGGGCTGGAACCGGCCGCCGCCGCGCACGCCGTCACGGGCCCGGACGACCTGCGCGGCTTCCTGCGCGGACGGCTGGCCACCGCCGGGCTGACCG
>NZ_BAABDO010000198.1:0-6587 GCF_039539665.1 Actinomadura keratinilytica | reverse complement strand
CTTCGCTGCACCGGCACCGCCGGCGCCTGCCCCCGCTGCACCGGCTGCACCGGCCCCAGCGCCGACGCCGCTTGCAGCGCCGGCCGCTCCTGCGCCCGCCCCGGCGGCACCCGCCCCAACCGCACCGGCACCGGCGCCACCGGCGGCACCTGCCCCAGCCGCACCCGCGCCGGCCCCTGCGGCACCGGCGGCACCCGCACCGGCACCAGCGGCGCCTGCCGCACCCGCACCGGCACCAGCGGCGCCTGCCGCACCCGCGCCGACCGCGCCGGCGCCGGGCAGGGCGAGGGCGGCGAGCGGGAACAGCGCGGCCAGCGCGACCGCGGCCCCGGCGAGCCTGCGGATGCCCCGGGCCTCCCAGTCGTGCCCGTAGGCGTGCCGCGCGACGCGTTCCAGCTCGTCGACGAACGCCGCGGCGCTCTCCGGCCGGTGCTCGGGGTCCTTGGCCATGCCCCGGGCGACCAGCGGACGCAGCGGCTCCGGCACCGTCTCCACCGGGACGGGCGCGGTCAGGTGCGCCGCGCGCAGCGCCTCCAGGTTCCCGCCGAACGGCCTGCGGCCGCTCACGCACTCCACGAACACGCACGTCGCCGCGTACACGTCCGCCGACGGCGAGGCGATCTGGCGGGCCCACTGCTCGGGCGCCATGTAGAGCGCCGTGCCCTCCCCCGCGGCGACCTGACCGGCCGGGATCGCGATGCCGAAGTCGACGAGCTTGCTGCACCCGTCCTGCGGGACGACGACGTTGGCGGGCTTGTAGTCGCGGTGGACCACGCCCAGCTCGTGCGCCGCCGCCAGGCCCAGCAGCGACCCCTTGAGGACGGTGAGCGACGCCTCGGGTCCCAGCGCGCCGTGCCGCGCCAGGATCTCCTTCAGCGACGCGCCGTCCACCGCCTCCATGACGATCGCGGTGCCCTCGGCGTGTTCGACCAGCTGATAGAGCCGGGCGACGTGCGGGCTCTGCACGCGTCCCAGCATCTGGGCCTCATGCCGGAGCCGGTTCCGGGCCTCCTCCCCGGCCTCCGCCGCCAAGTACTTGATCGCCACCGGAGTGCCGGTCTCCTCGTGGACGGCCAGCACCACCCGGCCCTGTCCCCCCGCCCCCAGTTCGCGCACCTCGCGGAACCCGGAGACCTGCCACTGCGCCGTCACGTGCCCTCCTCGACCACCCGTTCGACCGCACCGGCACTTAAAGACGACATGAACGCCGCGTCGGTTCGATCTTGCGTGGCGGTTTCGGCGGCCGCCGTTCAGGAGTCCTCTGCGGCGGCGCGGAGGGCCTCCAGGGTGGCGCGCAGGGCGGGGCGGCGGGCGGTCTCCCCCCGCCACAGCGCGTAGACGCGGCGGATCAGGGGCGTCTCCAGCTCGATGAGCCGCACGCCCTCGGGGACGTCGCAGCGGCCCATGCGAGGCAGGATCGTGTTGCCCAGCCCGGCCGCGACGAGGGCGAGCTGGGTGGCGAACTCGTAGGCCATGTGGTCGATGCGCGGTTCGGCGCCGATGGACCGCAGGGTGGTGGTGAGCCAGTCGCAGCAGATGCTGCCGGGGGTGGAGGAGATCCACGCGTCGCCCGCCAGCTCCTTGAGCTCGACCCGTTCGCGTCCGGCCAGGGGGTGGTCGGCGGGCACCGCGACGTCCACGACGTCGTCGCAGATGGTGCCCCTGTGCAGCCCCTCGGGGACGGGCAGCGGCGCGTTGTTCCAGTCCTGGACGACCGCCATGTCGAGGTCGCCGCGCAGCAGCAGCGGGACGCTCTGCAGGGGATCCTCCTCGCGCAGCCGCACCCGCAGCCCCGGATGGTCGGCGCGCAGGCGGCGCAGCGCGGCGGGCAGCAGCCCGCGCGCGGCCGTGGGGTACGCGGCGAGCGTCACCTGCCCGACCACGGCCCCGCGGTGCGCCTCCAGGTCGGCCTGTGCCCGCTCCACCAGCGACAGGATCCGGTCGGCGTGGTCCACCAGCAGTTCGGCGGCGTCGGTGAGCCGCACGCCGCGCCCCTTGCGCTCCAGCAGCTTCTGCCCGGTCTCCCGTTCCAGCTTGGCCAGCTGCTGGGAGACGGCGGAGGTCGTCACGTGCAGGACGTCGGCGGCGGCGCTCACCGACCCGTAGGTGGCGACGGCGTGCAGCGCCCGCAACCGCTCCAGGTCAAGCATGAAGCGATGCTAAACCGTCGAACCGCCGATCGCCAGACGTGCCTAAACCCGCCGGGCGGACCGGCGGAACCGCGCCGCCACCGTGCGGAACGCCTCCTTCGGCTCCCAGTGCCATGCGGACTCGGGGTCGAACGGGTCGTCCCGGATCGTCTTGACCAGGCTGTATCCGGCCATGTCCAGGTCGTAGCGCGGCTCGGCGCGGTGCGGCAGCTCGGGGCTGACGAACTGGTAGACCATCGCCGCGTACAGGCCCATCGCGTCGAAGACGTCCAGCACCTGGCCGAGGTACTCGGCCTGCGTCCGCTCGCTGCGCACCAGGTTCCCCCGGATCTCCGGCTCGGGCTTGGTGTAGTCGATGGCGTACCAGCCCATGCCGCCGTCCTGCGGCGCCCCCTCGTAGGTGCACGACCCGCACTCGGAGATCGCGACCGGCTTGCCCCAACGCCGGTGGCCGCGCAGCTCCCGGACGTAGTCCTCGCGGCGCTCGTGGTAGCCGTAGTAGTTCACGCTGACGACGTCGAACAGGCTCCAGTCCACGTCGTCGTCCGCGGCCGCCCCGTACGTCAGCGGCCCCTTGAACACCTTCCTGCCGATCGCCGCCGCCCGCGCGATCACCTCGCGCAGCCGCCGCGCCATGTGCTCGGGGTCGAAGTCGCCGCCCAGCAGGTTCTCCACCCGTTCGAGAACATCGTCGCCCGGCACGATCCCCGGCACGAACAGCGCGAACTCGGCGCCGACGCTGAGATGGACCCCGGCGCCCTGCCGCCGCATCCGCTCGGCGGCCCGGCCGGCCTCCGCCAGGTGCTCCATGATCTCGGTCTCCGGACGGTCCGCGAGGCGCGGCTGCAGCCACACGTTCAGCCCCCGCTCCGCCGCCTCGGCGGCCGTCGCGGCGAGCCGTTCGACGCCGTCCCCCGCGACCACCACCGCGTTGGCGTGCAGCCCGTGCCTGATCGCCCGCATGTCGCATCGCATCCGCGCGGCGTTCCACCCGGTCGCCTTGGACTCGCCGTCCTTCACCTCGTAGAACACGCCCCGGTAGGTCAGGCCGCGCCGCCCGCCGCCGGCCGCCGCGGCCCCGCCGCCGAACACCCCCGCCGCCGCGCCCCCGGCGACCGCCGCGGCCCCGGCCAGGAATCGCTTGCGGCTGATCCCCTCGTCCCGCACCCGTGCCTCCTCAGACGTCACGTCTCCGGACGCGACCAGCCTGCTGCCCGGAGGCGCCGCCGGGCGTCGGCCGAAGGTATGGCGCCGCAGATCCAAGGGACGACCTTGCGCATGCCAACGGCCAGGCCCACGGCCGCCGTTCGTCGTGACGGGCCACCGGGACGGCCCGCGCACGGGCGCTCCACCGGCCCGCCCGAACGCGGGGTTATCCTGCGAGTGCACGGCCCCGGCCGATGTAGCGCAGGGAGCGGCGGCGATGACCACCAGGCCCTTCGACTACGACGCGTTCCTTTCCAGCACGCCCGACAGGTGGCGGGAGCTGGGCCTGCACTGGCACTGCTACGGCTGGCGCGGCACCGGGGAGGAGTGGAGCGACGAGGCGCAGCGGCAGGACCCGTCCTCGTTCCTGCCGCCCACTTCGGTCCGGGACTGGCTCGGCAAGCCCGCCAGGATGCTGCGTGCCGTCGAGCACACCCCCGAAGACGCCCTCGCCTGGCTGCGCGACCAGTGGACCCCCTTGACGTCCGACGCCCTCCACGGCGACCCGCACGGCTTTCTGACCGGCGAGACCCGCTGGCGCCTCGCCCTCTGCGACCTGCGCAACGGAGCGGACGTCTACTGGACCCTGTGGACCGCGGGCCCCTACCTCCACGCCTTCGCGGTGATCGGCACCTCTGCGTCCTGCCACTCCGCCTGACGGTCAGGCAGCGTCGAGGGTGCGCAGCGCGTGGCTGAGCGAGCCCTCCTCGTACGCGAAATGGGCCTTTCGCAAGAGTACTCGCGTGTGGTCCAGCGCCTGGGCGGTGACGGGTGTGCTCGGGCCGCGCACGCCGCCGCACACACCTGCGCCCGCGCCGGGAAGGAGGGCGCGGGCGCGGGTGAGCCGGAGAGATCAGCGGGCGGCTGCGGCCGCCGCAGCGGCGGCGGCGTGCGGCAGGGCGTCGGTGATGCGCTCCAGTGCCTGGTCGTCATGGGCGGCCGACAGGAACCACACCTCGTACGACGAGGGCGGCAGGTAGACGCCGCGTTCCAGGGCGGCGTGGAAGAACGCCGCGTAGGCCTTGGCGTCCTGGCGCTGGGCGGCGGCGAAGTCGCCGACGGCCTCGTCCGTGAAGAAGATCGAGAAGAGGTTGCCCGCCGTCTGCAGCCGGTGCGGGACGCCCTCCTTGGCCAGCGCCTCGGACGCCGCCGCCGACACGATGCCGGCGGCCCGGTCGATCGCCGCGTACACCTCGTCGGTGGCGCCGCGCAGCGTGGCCAGCCCGGCGGCGGTGGCGAGCGGGTTCCCCGAGAGGGTGCCCGCCTGGTAAACGGGGCCGACCGGGGCGAGCCGGTCCATGATCTCGGCGCGGCCGCCGAACGCGGCGGCGGGCAGGCCGCCGCCCATGACCTTGCCGAACGTCATCAGGTCGCCGGCCACGCCCTCCAGGCCGTACCACCCGGAGCGGGACGCCCGGAAGCCGGTCAGCACCTCGTCGATGATCAGCAGCGCCCCGCTGCGCTCGCACAGCGACTTCAGCAGCGCGTTGAAGCCCTCCAGGGGCGGCACCACGCCCATGTTGCACGGCACCGCCTCGGTGATCACGCAGGCGATCTCGTGGCCGTGCTCGGCGAACGCCTGCTCCACGGCGGCGACGTCGTTGTACGGCAGCACGATCGTGTCGGCCGTGGCGGCGCCGGTCACCCCGGGCGTGTCGGGCAGCCCGAACGTGGCGACGCCCGAGCCCGCCGCGGCCAGCAGCGCGTCCACGTGCCCGTGGTAGCACCCGGCGAACTTGACCACCTTGGAGCGCCCGGTGAAGCCGCGGGCCAGCCGGATCGCCGACATCGTCGCCTCGGTGCCGGAGTTGACCAGCCGCACCTTCTCGACGGGCGCGCGGGCGGCGATCTCCTCGGCCAGCTCCACCTCGGCGGGCGTGGGCGCGCCGTAGGAGGTGCCGCGCGCGGCCGCCTCCCGCACCGCCTCCACCACGGCCGGGTGCGCGTGGCCGAGGATCAGCGGCCCCCACGAGCAGACCAGGTCCACGTACTCGGTGCCGTCGGCGTCGATCAGGTACGGGCCGCGCCCGGCGGTCATGAAGCGGGGGGTCCCGCCCACCGCGCCGAAGGCCCGCACCGGAGAGTTCACTCCGCCCGGAATCACCCGGCTCGCACGGTCGAACAGCCCTTGGGAGTATTGGATGTCGGTCACCGGTACAGTCTCTCAGTTGCAGTTTGGCGACTCGGCTTGACCCGGCCCGTTTGCTGCCGATATTC
Source organism: Actinomadura keratinilytica (assembly GCF_039539665.1). NCBI lineage: Bacteria > Bacillati > Actinomycetota > Actinomycetes > Streptosporangiales > Thermomonosporaceae > Actinomadura > Actinomadura keratinilytica. Next base: position 1,014 of record NZ_BAABDO010000198.1, on the reverse strand, counting down.
CACCAAGTACGCGGTGCCGGAGCGGACGGACGGCGCCGCGGATTCACCGGCACCGGCCGTAAGCGGACCTATTCGAAAGGGATGGCGCGCCAAGTGGTTGACGGCTGGACGGTCCCGGGCTTCACCCACGTGCGGGAGCTGGGCGGTGGCGCCTCGGGCCGGGTGGTGCTGGCGGTGGACGACGTGACCCAGACCAAGGTCGCCATCAAGTACCTCGACCGGAGGCTGGACGGGAACGAGGCGTTCCTGTCGCGGTTCCGGCTCGCGGCCCGCCGGCTCGCCCAGATCGAGGACCCCAACCTGGTGGACTTCTACGACTTCGTGGAGGCGCCGCACGGTGGGGCCGCGATCGTCATGGAGTGGGTGGACGGCGTCAGCCTGCGCCGGGTGGTGGACGCCCAGGGTCCCACCGGGCCGCTGGCCGCGCTGTCCATGCTGGGCGGCGTGCTGGTGGGCCTGGCCGCGGCGCACGCCAAGGACCTGGTGCACGGGTCGCTGCGCCCGGCCAACGTGCTGGTGGACGGCGAAGGCAACGGACGCCTGGTCGATCTGGCGCTGGCCCCGCCCGGCACCGAGGCGCAGAGCGGCCCGGTCTACGCGGCGCCCGAGCTGTGGGACGGCGCGGCCGCCGGGCAGGCCAGCGACATCTACGCGGCCACCGCCATCTTCTACGAGTGCCTGACCGGGCACCCGCCGTACTCCGGGCGCAGCCAGTCCGCGCTGGCCAAGGCGCACCGGGAGGCGCCGATCCCGGCCGACGAGGTGCCCGGGCCGCTGCGCGACCTGATCCTTTCGGGGCTGGCCAAGAAGCCCTCGGAGCGGCCCTCGTCGGCCGCCGACTTCCTGGGCGCGGTGGAGGAGGCCGCCGTCGCCGCGTACGGGCCCGCCTGGGAGGCGCAGGGCCGCAGCCGCATGACCGAGCTGGTGAAGCAGACGCAGGCGCTGCCCGAGCCGGCCCCGTCCCGCGGCGGGGGCCGCGCCCCGGCCGCGGCGCCGGCCGCCGGGCGCGGCGTG
>NZ_BAABDO010000197.1:0-6619 GCF_039539665.1 Actinomadura keratinilytica | reverse complement strand
CGCCCGCCAGCAGGCGGGCCGCGGCGCGCAGCGACCGGACCGGCGCGGGCCGCGCCGCCGCGGCGGGGCGCGTCATGGCAGTGGTGATCGTCTCACTGGGGGTCATAGGGGCTCACCCGTTCCTCACCCGCTCTTGCTCGCGGTGGGCACCGGGGAGGGCAGGTAGCCGTCCACGCCCGACCCGGTGCCGTACTGGCCGGACTTGCCGGCGATCTCGTTCTGCAGCGCCAGCACCGCCACCACCCGGCCGGAGGAGGTGTCGACCATGTCGGTCGCCGACACCTGCTTGCGGACGTCGGAGTCGCGCAGCGCCGCGATCAGCCCGCCCTCCTGGGCGGAGGTGGACGGCCCGCCGACCACGACGCCGCGGCCCGCGCCGTCCAGCGCCGCCGCCAGCGACAGCAGCGCCCGGTTGTCGATCTCGCCGCCGTCGTACTGGTACGGGGTGGACGGCGCGATCATGACGGCGAGGGTGGCGTGCTGGCCGGGCCGGCCGGTGGTGGTCAGGTACCCCGCCTGCCGGAAGCCGTTGAGCACGGCGCCGCCCCCGGCGTCCTCGCGGCCGCTGCGCGCGGTGTCCCGGGTGACCAGCGCGCTGGCCAGCACGGCGCCCGCGCGGTCGTAGGGGCCGCCGCCCTCGGGCACGGTCACGCCCTCGGGCCGCAGCTGGCCCGCCAGCTCGTCGACGGTGCCGACCTGGTCGTCGTCCAGGAACTTCTTCTGGATGGTGACCCGGCCGGTGACGGTGGCTCCCGCCGACTTGGCCAGCTCGCTGAGCTGCTCGATGCTGTCGTTGCTGGCGCCGGGCGTCTCGACGAACACCACCGACTGGCCCTTGAGCCGATCGGCGACCAGGTCGGCGCCGAGGGTCTTGGCGAACTGCTCCTCGCCGTCGCGCTGGGCCTCCAGCCGGCGCTGCTCCTGGCGCAGCTGCTGGCTGTTGCGGGCCGCGTCGCTCGCCTGCTTCTTCAGCTCGGCGGTCACCGACTGCGACAGCGTCGTCGAGCCCAGGATGATGCCGAGCGCCAGCGCCAGGAACACGGCGACGATGGAGACGAGGTGGTAGCGGAAATCGATCACGTGAACAGTCCGGTCAGCCAGAAGAGGAACGCGTGCCAGCGGTCGGCCAGCAGGGGACGGATGATCTCCCCGGCCGGCGACATGATCACGGCGGTGGTCATGGCGATGAACGCGCCGAGCACCAGGAACAGCAGCGAGGAGGTGGAGATGCGGCTGCGGTACAGGCGGCTGACGCCCTTGGCGTCCACCAGCTTGCTGCCCAGCCGCAGCCGGGTCAGGAAGGTGCTGGCCATCCCGGCGCGGCCCTTGTCGAGGAACTCCACCATGTTGGCGTGCGTGCCGACCGCCACGATCAGCGAGGCGCCCTTCTCGTCGGCCAGCAGCATGGCGATGTCCTCGCTGGTGGCGGTGGCGGGGAACACGACCGCGTCGCGGCCGAGCTCGTTGACCCGCTTGAGGCCGGGCGCCCGGCCGTCCCGGTAGGCGTGCACGACGATCTCGGCGCCGCAGGTCAGCGCCTCGTCCGACACCGAGTCCATGTCCCCGACGATCATGTCGGGCCGGTAGCCGGCCTCGATCAGCGCGTCGGCGCCGCCGTCCACCCCGATCAGCACCGGGCGGTACTCGCGGATGTAGGGGCGCAGCGTGGCGATGTCCTCGCGGTAGTGGTAGCCGCGCACCACGACCAGCGCGTGCCGGCCCTCGATCGGGGTCTTGACGTCGGGCACGCCGACCCCGTCGATGAGCAGGTCGCGTTCGCGCCGCATGTACTCCATGGTGTTGGCGGCGAACGCCTCCAGCTGGTGCGCCAGGCCCGTCTTGGCCTCGGCCAGCGCCGCCTCGACGGTCTCGGCGGTCTGCTCGGTGCCCTTGGCGACCACCTCGGCGCCGCGGTACACCTGCGCGCCGTCCACCCGCACCCGGTCGCCCTCGCGCAGCCGGGTGAAGATCTCCGGGCCGACGTCGTCGACCAGCGGGATCCCGGCCTCCAGCAGGATCTGCGGCCCCATGTTGGGGTAGCGGCCGGAGATGCTGGGCGCCACGTTGACGACCGCGGCCGCGCCGCACGACACCAGCGCCTCGGCGCTGACCCGGTCGAGGTCGACGTGGTCGATGACGGCGATCTCGCCGGGCTGCAGCCGCTTGGTCAGGTTCTTGGTGCGGCGGTCGAGCCGGGCGACGCCGCCGACCCCGGGCAGGTCGTCCTCGCGGCCGCGGCCCAGGGCGAGCACGCGCCGCGGCAGCCGCTGGGACAGCCGGACGCGACGCTCGGTGGTCGGAGAGTCGTTCATCGCATGACATCCTGCCAGAGCACGTGAACCGACACCTGTAACGACAAGCGCCCGGCCGTGTCGGTTCGTTCACCGTCCGCGTTCGCCGGCGCGTCGCGCGCCGCACCGCCGACGTGCGCCGGGGCGTCCCGCGGGCCTGCCCGTGTGCGGGGCCGCACACGCGACGCGCCGCCCGGCAAGGCGCTGCGGCGCGCGGACGGCATGCCCGTGTCCTCTGCGCAGACTACTCGATCAACGCGGCGGGTCCGCGCGGATCACCTGCGGACGACCCGGGATTCACCGGACGACACGCGTGGAACGCTGCAGCCGCCCCCGGATCGGTGCCGTCCGCGCGTGTCGCGGACGAACCACAACGCACGGTGCGTCAGGGGGCGGTTCCGCGCTCCCGGGCGGCCATCTGCAGCAGCTCCTCGGCGTGCGCCCGGCCCAGCTCGGAGTCCTCCAGCCCGGCCAGCATGCGCGACAGCTCCCGCACCCGGCCCTCGCGGTCCAGGACGGTGACGCCGCTGCGGGTGACCGACCCGTCGTCGGCCTTCTCCACCAGCAGGTGCTGGTCGGCGAACGCGGCGACCTGCGGCAGGTGCGTCACCACGATCACCTGGGCGCTGCGGGCCAGCCGGGCCAGCCGCCGCCCGATCTCCACCGCGGCCTTGCCGCCCACGCCCGCGTCCACCTCGTCGAACACGAAGGTCGGCACCGGGTCGGCGCCGGCGAACACCACCTCGATCGCCAGCATCACCCGCGACAGCTCGCCGCCGGAGGCGCCCTTGTGCAGCGGCAGCGCCGGGGCGCCGGGATGCGGGGCCAGCCGCACCTCCACCTCGTCGGCCCCGTACGGCCCGTACTCGCCGGCCGGGGTGACGGCGACCTCGACGCGGGCGTGCGGCATGGCCAGGGCGGTCAGCTCCTCGGTGACCGCCCGGGAGAACCGCTCGGCGGCGCGCGTGCGCACCGCGGTCAGCTCGGCCGCCGCGGCGGCCAGCCGCTCCGACAGCTCGGCGTGCTCGGCGCGCAGCTCCTCGATGCGCTGGTCGTCGCCCTCCAGCTCGGCCAGCCGGGCCGCCGACCGCCGCGCCCACTCCAGCACCTCGTCCAGGGTCTGGCCGTACTTGCGGGTCAGCGCGGTCAGCTCGGCGCGCCGCTCCTGCACGGCGGCCAGCCGCGCCGGGTCGGCGTCCACCGACTCGCCGTAGGCGGCCAGCTCGGTGCCGACGTCCGCCACCAGGTAGCCGGCCTCGGCGAGCCGGTCGGCCATCCCGGCCAGCGCCGGGTCGTGGTCGCGCACCGCCTCCAGCGCGTGCCGCGCCTGCCCGAGCAGGCCGACCACGTTGGCCGCCTCGATCACCGCGTCCGGGTCGCCGAGCAGCGCCTCGTGCGCGGCGGTGGCGGCGCCGCGCAGCGCGTCGGCGTGCGCCAGCCGCTCCTCCTCGGCGGCCAGCTCGGCGTCCTCGCCCGGCCTGGGATCGACCTTCTCGATCTCCTCCAGGCCGAAGCGCAGCACCTCGGCCTCACCGGCGCGCTCGCGCGCCCGGGTGGTCAGCTCCTCCAGCTGCGCGCCGACCTGGCGGTGCCGCTGGTAGGCGGCGGTGTAGGCGCGCAGCGGCCCGGTCAGCTCCGCGCCGGCGTAGCGGTCGAGCGCGGCGCGCTGCCGCCCGGCCTGCAGCAGCCGCTGCTGGTCGGACTGGCCGTGCACGGCCACCAGGTCGTCGGCCAGGGTGATCAGCGTGCTGACCGGCACGGACCGGCCGCCCAGATGCGCCCGGGACCGGCCCTCGGCGGACACCGAGCGGCTGATGATCAGCACGCCGTCGTCGAGCTCGCCGCCGGCCTCCTCCACCCGGTCGGCCACCCGGCCGGCGGGATCGACCACGATGCGGCCCTCGATGGTGGCGCGGCCCGCGCCGGGCCGCACCCGCTGCGGGTCGGCCCGCCCGCCGAACAGCAGGCCCAGGCTGGTGACCACCATGGTCTTGCCCGCCCCGGTCTCTCCGGTGACGACGTTGAACCCCGGGGACAGATCGAGCACGGCGTCGTCGATCACGCCGAGGCCCTGGATCCGCACCTCATCGACCATCGGACGCACCAGCGTCACAACCCCTCGCATCCACAGATCCCGGTTTCGGAGCCCCGCCGGTGAGACTAGCGGGCGCCGCGAACCGCACGCTCCGCGAGCACGCGGAGTTCTCTCACACTACTTTTCGGCCTCTTCGTCCGTGTCGCGGGTCGTCCGTCCGGTGTCGGAGGCGGGCGGCGCGGTCCGGCCGCGCGCGTCCGGCGCCGGGGCGCGCATCCGGGTCAGCTCGGTGCCCATGCCGGCGCCCGCGCCGGTGTCGGCTTCGGCGGGGGCCGGGGGCTGGTGGGGGCGTCCGCGCCAGCCGGTGACCGGCAGCCCGAACTTGGTGACCAGCCGGTTGGTGAACGGCGTCCGGTGCAGGCGGGCCAGCCGGACCGGCGCCGCGCCCCGGCGGACCTCCACGCGGGCCCCCGGCGGCAGCCCCACCGTGCGGCGGCCGTCGCACCACAGCACCGCCCGCGGCGTGTCCGGCAGCACCTCCACCGCCACCACCGAGCGGGGCGAGACGACCAGCGGCCGGGCGAACAGGGCGTGCGCGCTGATCGGGACGACCAGCATCGCCTCGACCTCCGGCCACACCACCGGGCCGCCCGCGGAGAAGGCGTAGGCGGTGGACCCGGTGGGCGTGGCGCACACCACGCCGTCGCAGCCCCAGTGCGACAGCGGCCGCCCGTCGATCTCGGTGACGACCTCCAGCATCCGCTCCCGCTCGGCCTTCTCGACGGTGGCCTCGTTGAGCGCCCAGGTGGTGTCGGTCACCGTGCCGTTGCGGCGCACGACCACGTCGATGGTCATGCGCTCCTCGACGTCGTAGCGGCGGGCGACGACCCGGTCGACGGTGTTGGTGAGGTCCTCGCGCTCGGCCTCGGCCAGAAAGCCGACGTGGCCGAGGTTGACGCCGAGCAGCGGCGTCCCGGCCTCGCGGGCCAGGTCGGCGGCGCGCAGCAGCGTCCCGTCGCCGCCGAGCACGATCACCACCTCGGCGTCCTCGGCCGCGGCGGCGGTGCGCGGCATGACCTGCACGCCGACGCAGCCGATGTCCTCGGCCTCGCCGTCCAGCACCCGCACCGCGATCCCGGCCTCGCCGAGTCGGGTGATGACCAGGTGGGCGCTGCGGACCGCCTCCGGCCGCCCGGTGTGCGCCACCACCAGCACCGATCTCTTGCTCAAACGCCCTCCCCGGGTCGCGTCACCGCGCCGCGGCCGTCGTCGCCCGCGCCACCTGCCTTGCCCGCGTCGCCCCAGTTTGCCGCTATTTCGCCCCTCCTTGCGGCCTTTCCCGTGTTCCTCCGGTTCCACGCCCGGTAGTACGGAACGCCGGCCGGGTGCGCTCGAACCCGCCGCGGCGCGTCCCCGCGCGGGCGGCGGGCGCGGTCACCGCGGCCCCTCCGCGATCGCCTTCTGCAGGGCGGCCTCGTCCAGCGGGGGCTCCCCGGCGCGCAGCCACAGGAAGTACTCCACGTTCCCCGACGGGCCCGGCAGCGGGCTGGCGACCACGCCCGCCGCGCCCAGCACGAGGCCGGCGGCGTGCCCGGTGACGCCCCGCACCGCCTCGGCGAGCAGCCCCGGGTCGCGCACCACGCCGCCCGCGCCCACGCGCTCCCTGCCCACCTCGAACTGCGGCTTGACCATCAGCGCGTAGTCGGCGCCGGGCGCGACGCACCGCGTGATCGGCTCCAGCACCAGCCGCAGCGAGATGAACGACAGGTCGGCCACCACCAGGTCGGGCGGCGGAACGTCCGGCGCGCCCAGCATCTCGGGCGTCAGGTTGCGGATGTTCACCTGCTCCAGGACGGTGACGCGGTCGTCGGTGCGCAGCGACCACGCCAGCTGCCCGTACCCGACGTCCACCGCGTGCACGTGCGCGGCGCCCGCCCGCAGCAGCACGTCGGTGAACCCGCCCGTGGACGCGCCCGCGTCCAGGCAGCGGCGCCCCGCCACCTTCAGCCCGGTGAACGCCGCCAGCGCCCCCGCCAGCTTGTGCCCGCCGCGCGAGACGTACTCGGGGCCGGCGTCGGCGGTGTCCACCACCACGGCGGCGGCGGGATCGACCTGCGTGGCCGCCTTCCCGGCGACCCGCCCGCCGACCCGCACCCGCCCCTCGGCGATGAGCTGGCCGGCGTGCTCGCGCGACCGCGCCAGGCCCCGGCGCACCAGCGCGGCGTCCAGCCTGCGCCGCTTCACGGCCGCCCGCCCCGAACCGGCGCACCGCCGCGCGGCGGGACGGCCCCCG
>NZ_BAABDO010000196.1:0-6637 GCF_039539665.1 Actinomadura keratinilytica | reverse complement strand
GGCCGGCCGAGCCGGGTCCGCGCCGGGCCGTGCCGGGCCGTGGCGTTCGGCGGCCTCGCGGGCGGCCAGCGTCTTGGCGGCCCGCCTGCTCTCCCGCACGCCGACCACGGCGAAGCGGCCCAGGGCGAACGCGGAGAGGAACACGATCACCACGCCGAGGCCGCTGAACCCCGCGATCTGCTCGGTCACGCGCTGGGCGGTGGACGTTCCGAGGGGGGCGCCGGCGGTGCCGAGGCCCCAGAGCGTCCCGAGCGTGTGGCCCACGGCGAACCAGGCGCCGGCGAGGACGGCCAGCCACGCCCCGAACATCGCGATCGCGCGGTTGGCGCTGACCAGCAGGATCAGCCCGCCGATGACCGTGGCGATCCCGGGCAGCACGCTCAGTTGCAGCCGCGCGGCGGTGTACACCCAGGGGTCGTCGGGTGCGAAGCCGAAGTGGGCGTAGGGGCCGACGAACGGCAGCAGCGCGCCCCACAGGCCCAGCAGCACGAGAAGGATCCCGCTGAGGAGGCCCCGGGTCCGCGGAGCCCGCATGGTCCCAGTCATGATCTCCTCCTGACCGGGCGAAACGTGATGTACGTGTCGGACCCCCTTTACCCCTAAGGAACCTCCCTAAGCGTGCCATTTGGGTTGTAAAGCCCTCAAAAGGGATTCGAGGGAGAGGCTCTGTCGCGCCTGCGAGCTTATAAGGGCGAAAAGTCCCGCATCTGCGGTGATAGTCGCCATATTCCCTTGGCATCTGCCGAGGGCTACGCTTGCCCCGTGACGACGTTCCGAATCAGTGAGGCGGCCGCGCTGCTGGGGGTCAGCGCGGACACCGTCCGCCGCTGGGTGGACGGCGGGCGGCTGCCGGCCGTCCGCGACGAGCACGGGCACCGGCGCGTCCCCGGCGCCGAGCTCGCCGCGTTCGTCCGCGAGCAGGCGCGGCGCGGGGGCGACGGCGAGCCGGGGGAGCGGTTCTCCTCCGCACGCAACCGGATGCGCGGCATCGTCACCGACGTGCGCCGGGACGGGGTGATGGCCCAGGTGGAGATCCAGGCCGGCCCGTTCCGCGTGGTGTCGCTGATGAGCCGGGAGGCGGCCGACGAACTGGCCCTGGAGGTCGGGGTGGTCGCCGAGGCCGTCGTGAAGTCCACCAACGTCGTCGTCGAACTGCCCGACCTCGGCTGAGCCGGCCCGTACCGGCTCGGCGGAGACGAGAGGACCTATGACCGTGGTGAAGCGCCTCCCCATTCCGGCCGCGGCGCCGGCCCTGCTGGCCGCCGCCGCACTGGCCCTGTCCGGCTGCGGCGACGTCGACGGCGGCAGTGCCTCCGCGGGTGCGGACAAGGGCGGCAAGACCCTCACGGTGTTCGCCGCGGCGTCCCTCACCGAGACGTTCACCGCGCTGGGCAGGACGTTCGAGAGCTCGCACCCGGGCGTGAAGGTGCGGTTCAACTTCGGCGGCAGCTCCACCCTCGCGCAGCAGATCGTCCAGGGCGCCCCGGCGGACGTGTTCGCCGCCGCCAGCCCCGCCACCATGAAGACCGTCACCGATCAGGGCGCCGCGTCCGGGCAGCCGACGGTGTTCGCCGGGAACCGGCTGGTCATCGCCGTCTCCGGAAAGGTCGAGGGAAAGGTCGAGGGGCTGCCCGACCTGGCCGGCCGCGGGCTGAAGGTCGTGCTGTGCGCCACCCAGGTGCCGTGCGGCGCCGCCGCCGACAAGGCGCTGCGGGCGGGCGGGGTGAAGGTCACGCCGGTGTCGCGCGAACAGGACGTCAAGGCCGTGCTCACCAAGGTCCGGATGGGCGAGGCCGACGCCGGACTGGTCTACCGCACCGACGTGCGGGCCGCGTCCGGGCAGGTGACGGGCGTGGAGTTCGCCGAGTCGGCCGAGGCGGTCAACGACTACCCGATCGCGCCGCTGGCCGAGGCGCCGCAGCCCGCCCTGGCGAAGGAGTTCGTCGGGCTGGTGCTGTCGCGGCAGGGCCGCACGGTGCTGACCCGGGCGGGATTCGAGGCGCCGTGACCCGGCCGGCCGGCGCCGTCCGCTCCTCCGCCGCCGAGGCCGACCGCGGCCGCGGGCTGGGGCGGCCGCCGTGGATGCTGGTGCTGCCCGCGCTGGTCGGCCTGGCGTTCCTGGTGCTGCCGCTGGCCGGGCTGCTGGTGCGCGCGCCGTGGTCGACGCTGGGCACCCGCCTGGCCGAGCCGCAGGTGCTGGAGGCGCTGCGGCTGTCGCTGGTCAGCGCGACCGCCGCCACCGGCCTGTGCCTGGTGCTGGGCGTGCCGCTGGCGTGGCTGCTGGCGCGCGTGCCGTTCCCCGGCGCCCGGCTCGTGCGGGCCCTGGTGACCGTCCCGCTGGTGCTGCCGCCCGTGGTCGGCGGTGTGGCGCTGCTGCTGGTGCTGGGGCGCCGCGGGCTGGTCGGGCGGTGGCTGGACGAGGCGTTCGGCATCACGCTGCCGTTCACCACCGCCGGCGTGGTGCTCGCCGAGACGTTCGTGGCGATGCCGTTCCTGGTGATCAGCGTGGAGGGCGCGCTGCGCGCCGCCGACCTGCGCTACGAGGAGGCGGCGGCCACGCTGGGCGCCACCCGCTGGACGACGTTCCGCCGGGTGACGCTGCCGCTGGTCGCCCCGGGCGTGCTGGCGGGCGCCATCCTGTGCTGGGCGCGGGCGCTGGGCGAGTTCGGTGCGACGATCACGTTCGCGGGCAACTTCCCCGGCCGCACCCAGACCATGCCGCTGGCCGTCTACCTGGCCCTGGAGACCGACCCGCAGGCGGCGATCGTGCTGAGCCTGGTGCTGCTGGCGGTGTCGGTGCTCGTCCTGGCCGCCCTGCGCGACCGGTGGGTGAGCGCATGAGCCGTCCCGGCGCACCGGTGGCGCCGCACCGGCGGGAGGGGGACGCCGGCCGCAGCGGGCTCGACGCGCGGCTGGTGGTGCGGCGCGGCGGCTTCGAGCTGGACCTGCACCTGACGGCCGGGCCCGGCGAGGTGGTCGCCCTGCTGGGCCCCAACGGGGCGGGCAAGAGCACCGCGCTGCGCGCGCTGGCCGGGCTCGTCCCGACGGCGGGCGGGCACATCCGCGTGGACGGCAGGGACCTGCGCCCGCTGCCCCCGGAGCGGCGCGGCATCGGCATGGTGTTCCAGGACTACCTGCTGTTCCCGCATCTGAGCGCCCTGGAGAACGTCGCGTTCGGGCTGCGCTGCCAGGGCATGCGCAAGCGCGAGGCGCGGCGCGTCGCCGCCGGGTGGCTGGAGCAGGTCGGCCTGGCCGAATACGCCTCGGTGCGGCCGCGGCAGCTGTCGGGGGGCCAGGCCCAGCGGGTGGCGCTGGCGCGCGCCCTGGCCGTGGAGCCGAGCCTGCTGCTGCTGGACGAGCCGCTGTCGGCGCTGGACGCCCACACGCGGCTGGAGATCCGGTCCGCGCTGCGGCGCCGCCTGGAGGGGTTCGAGGGCGCGGCCGTACTGGTGACGCACGACCCGCTGGACGCGATGGTGCTGGCCGACCGGCTGGTGGTGCTGGAGAACGGGCGGCCGGTGCAGCAGGGGCGCCCCGCCGACGTGGCCCGGCACCCCCGCACCGAGTACGTGGCGCGCCTGGTGGGGCTCAACCTCTACCGGGGCCGCGCCGAGGGCACCTCGGTGCGGATCGGTGGCGGAGACGACGGCGGCGGCATGGTGCTGGACACGGTTGACCATCTCCAAGGAGAGGTTTTCCTGGCTTTTGAGCCAGCTGCGGTCGCGTTGTACCGGTCCCGTCCCGAGGGCAGCCCCCGCAACGTGTGGCGGGCGCGGGTGGCGGCGGTGGAGCGGCAGGGCGACCGCGTGCGCGTGCGCCTCGACGGGCCGCCGCTCGCCGCGGCCGCCGATGTGACGCCGGCCGCCGTCGCCGAACTCGAATTGGCCCCGGGCAGCGCGGTTTGGGCGTCCTTGAAGGCGACCGAAACGCGGGTTTACCCGGCTTGATCCTTCGCATGCTGCGGCGCCATGGAAGCGCTTTCCGATGTGCCTGGCCGGTGATTTCAGTCACAAATGGGTAGGTCTGTGGCAACTGACCCGCTGCAAGTGGTCCAGACCAAATGGAAAAAACGTGCGGGTTTGTTCATGATGCAGAGATCCTGCGAACTGCTGAAGGAGTAGCCCGTGTCCCACCAGGTCACCGCGTCCTCGGCCACCGGCCCGGACCAGGCCCCGACCAGTCACCGTGAGCTGATTGACTGGGTGCGCGGGATCGCCGAGCTCACCCGTCCCGATCGGATCGAATGGTGTGACGGCTCGGACGCGGAATGGGAGCGCCTGACCGACCTTCTCGTCGAACAGGGAACCTTCAAACGGCTCAATCCGGCCAAGCGGCCCAACAGCTTCTACGCCGCCTCCGATCCCAGCGACGTGGCCCGCGTCGAGGACCGCACCTTCATCTGCTCCGAAAAGGAGGAGGACGCCGGTCCCACCAACAACTGGATCGCCCCGGACGAGATGCGCGCCACCTTCCGGGAGCTGTTCGACGGCTGCATGCGCGGCCGCACCATGTACGTGGTGCCGTTCTGCATGGGGCCGCTCGGCGGCAACATCTCCCAGCTCGGGGTGGAGATCACCGACTCGCCGTACGTCGCGGTGTCGATGCGGATCATGACGCGGATGGGCACCGAGGCGCTGCGGCTGATCGAGGAGCGCGGCTCGTTCGTCAAGTGCGTCCACTCGGTCGGCGCGCCGCTGGAGCCCGGCCAGAAGGACGTGCCCTGGCCGTGCAACAGCACCAAGTACATCTCGCACTTCCCCGAGACCCGGGAGATCTGGTCCTACGGGTCCGGCTACGGCGGCAACGCGCTGCTGGGCAAGAAGTGCTACGCGCTGCGCATCGCCTCCACCATGGCCCGCGACGAGGGCTGGCTGGCCGAGCACATGCTGATCCTCAAGCTGACCCCGCCGGACGGCGAGGTCCGCTACGTCGCCGCCGCGTTCCCGTCCGCCTGCGGCAAGACCAACCTGGCCATGCTGCAGCCCACCATCCCGGGCTGGAAGGTCGAGACGATCGGCGACGACATCGCCTGGATGCGCTTCGGCGAGGACGGCCGGCTGTACGCGATCAACCCCGAGGCCGGGTTCTTCGGCGTCGCCCCCGGCACCGGCGAGGGCACCAACGCCAACGCCGTCAAGACGCTGTGGGGCAACAGCATCTTTACCAACGTCGCGCTCACCGACGACGGCGACGTGTGGTGGGAGGGCCTGACCGAGGAGCCGCCCGCGCACCTGACCGACTGGCGGGGCAACGACTGGACGCCCGACTCCGAAACCCCGGCGGCGCACCCGAACGCCCGCTTCACCACCCCGGCCGGGCAGTGCCCGATCATCGCGCCGGAGTGGGAGGACCCCAAGGGCGTGCCGATCTCGGCGATCCTGTTCGGCGGCCGCCGCGCCACCGCCGTGCCGCTGGTCATCGAGTCGTTCGACTGGCAGCACGGGGTGTTCCTGGGCGCCAACGTGGCCTCGGAGAAGACCGCCGCGGCCGAGGGCACCGTCGGCGAGCTGCGCCGCGACCCGTTCGCCATGCTGCCGTTCTGCGGCTACAACATGGGCGACTACTTCGGCCACTGGCTGAAGATCGGCCGCTCCACCGAGCCCGAGAAGCTGCCGCGCATCTACTACGTCAACTGGTTCCGCAAGGACGCCGACGGCAAGTTCATCTGGCCGGGCTTCGGCGAGAACAGCCGGGTGCTCAAGTGGATCGTCGACCGGCTCAACGGCCGGGCCGACGCGGTCAAGTCCCCGATCGGCCACCTGCCCACCCGCGAGTCGCTGGACACCGAGGGCCTGGACCTGGACGACGCCGCCCTGGACACGCTGCTCAGCGTCGACCGCGAGGTGTGGAAGCAGGAGGCCGACCTGGTCCCGGCGTTCTTCGAGACCTTCGGCGACCACCTGCCCAAGGAGCTGTGGGACGAGTACCGCGCCCTGAAGCACCGCCTTGGCGAGTGACGTCCGCCGCCCGCCGCCCTGCGAGGGGTCCCGGGAACGCGGCGGGCGCGGGACGCCGACGGCGAGGCCGCACCCGCGGGTGCGGCCTCGCCGCCTTTCCCGACCCGGCCGCGCCGCAGCCGTCCGACCGGCATTTCCGGTCGTTTAGGATGCGTGCCATGACGCGGCTGGAGTACAGGGTGCACGAGCTCACCGTCGGCCAGCTCGCCGAGCGCAGCGGCGTGTCGGTGTCGGCGCTGCACTTCTACGAGTCCAAAGGGCTGATCAGCAGCCGCCGCACCGCGGGCAACCAGCGCCGCTTCAGCCGCGACACGCTGCGCCGCATCTCCTTCATCAAGGTGTCCCAGCGGGTCGGCATCCCGCTCAGCGAGATCAAGAAGGCGCTGGCCACGCTCCCCGAGGGCCGCACCCCCACGGTGGAGGACTGGGCCCGCCTGTCCGAGACGTGGCGCGCCGACCTCGACGAGCGCATCGCCCAGCTGGAGCGCCTGCGCGACGACCTCACCGAATGCATCGGCTGCGGCTGCCTGTCGATGAACAAGTGCGCGCTGGCCAACCCCTACGACCGGCTCGGCGACGAGGGCCCGGGCCCCCGCCGCCTGCTCGTCCGCCGCGGCGAGCGCCCCCGCAACGCGCGCGCCGCCCGCGAGGACACCGCCCGCGACACCGCCCGCGACGAC
>NZ_BAABDO010000195.1:0-6728 GCF_039539665.1 Actinomadura keratinilytica | reverse complement strand
GCCGCGCCGACGACCAGGTGAAGATCCGCGGCTTCCGCGTCGAACCCGCCGAGGTGGAAGCGGTGCTGGCGTCGCTTCCGGGGGTGGCCGAGGCCGTCGTGGTGGTACGCGGCGACGAGACCGCCCGCCGCCTGGTCGCCTACGTGGTGGGCGAGGTGGACGGTGCCGAGGTCCGGCAGGCGGCCGCCGAGCGGTTGCCGGAGTACATGGTCCCGGCGGCCGTGGTCGTGCTGGAGGAGCTGCCGGTCACCGCCCACGGCAAGGTGGACCGCGACGCGCTGCCGGACCCGGAGTTCACCGCCGGCGGCCGCGCCGCCCGCACCCCGCTGGAGCAGCGGCTGTGCGACCTGTTCGCCGACGTGCTCGGCGTCGAACGGGTCGGCGCCGACGACGGCTTCTTCGAACTCGGCGGCGACAGCATCGTCTCGCTGCGCCTGGTGTCCCAGGCCGCCAAGGCGGGCATCGGCATCACCACCCGCGAGGTGTTCCTGCACAAGACGCCCGAGAGGCTCGCCGCGCACGCCGTCGCGAAGCAGGCACCGGCCCGGCGGGCGCACGACGACGCGACCGGCACCGTGCCGCTGACCCCCGTCATGCTCGCCGCCCGGGAGCGCGGGGAGCCGCTCGCCCACCTGCACCAGGCGATGCGCGTCTGGACGCCCCCAGGGATGGACGAGCGGCAGCTCGCCCGGGTGCTGGAAGCCGTCGTCGGCCATCACGGCATGCTCCGCGCCAGGCTCGCCGACGGCGACCGCGGGCCGGTCCTGCGGATCCCGGCCGCCGCCGCGGTCCCGGCCGGTGCGCTGATCCGCCGGATCGACGTGGCGCCGCTGGGCGACGACGCCGTCGACGACATGGCCGCCGAGCACCTGCGGGCCGCCGCCGCCCGGCTGGACCCGCACGCCGGGGTGATGCTGCAGCCGGTCTGGTACGACGCCGGCCCGCGGAGGAACGGGCAGCTGCTCCTGGTCGCGCACCACTTCGCGGTGGACGCGGTCTCCTGGGGCATCCTGCTGCCCGACCTCGAGGCCGCCTGGCAGGCGGTCTCGGCGGGACGCACCCCGCGGCTCGACCCGGTCGCCACGTCCTTCCGCACCTGGGCGGAACGGCTCCACGCCGCCGCCCGCTCCGCCGAGCGGCGGGCCGAGCTGCCGGTGTGGCGGTCGATCCTCGACGCCGGCGAGCCGGGCGCCGCGGACCGGTGGCGCCCCCGCCCCCCGCGCACCGGGCCCGCCGCCGTGCACGAGGTCTCCGTCCCGCCGCACGTGACGCAGCGGCTGCTGCACGACGTCCCGGCGGCCTTCCACGCGACCGTCGAAGAGGTGCTGCTGGCGGCGCTGGCCGTCGCACCCGACGGCGGCGGCGCGCTCGTCGTGGAGCTGGAGCGGCACGGCCGGGACCCGGCGGCCGGGCTGGACCTGAGCCGCACCGTCGGCTGGTTCACCAGCGCCCACCCCGTCAGGCTGGACCCGGGTCCGGTCGACCGGGCCGAGGCGCGCACCGGCGGCGCCGCCCTGAGCCGGGTCGTCAAGACGGTCAAGGAGCAGGTGCGGGCCGTGCCCGGCGAGGGCCTCGGCTACGGGATCCTGCGCCATCTCGACGAGGACGCCGCCGCGGAGCTGGCCGGGCCGGGCGCCCCCGCCGTCTCCTTCAACTACCTGGGCCGGCCCGCCGCGGACACCGGTGCGGCCCGGCGCCCGTGGACCCCGGTGACCGGCGGCCCGGAGCGCCCCGCCGCGCCGGTCACCGGCCGCCCCCTGGAGATCGACGTGGCCGCCGTGCCGGACGCCGGCGGGCCGCGGCTGACGGCGGTGTTCGCCTGGCAGCCGGACGAGCTGTCCGAACCCGAGGTGCGCCGGTTCGCCGACACCTGGGTCCGCGTCCTGGGGCTCCTCGCCGACGGCGCGGACCGCCCCGGCCTGGGCGGCCGCACGCCGTCCGACCTGCCGCTGGTGAGCGTCACCCAGGACGACATCGACCTGCTGGAAGAGGAGTGGGGGACCTGACATGAGCAAAGCCGGGGTCGCCGACGTGTGGCCGCTGTCCCCGATGCAGCAGGGCCTGCACTTCCTGGCCCGCTACGACGGGGAGGGGCCCGACGTCTACCTGCTCCAGCTGGTCTTCGACCTGGAAGGGGCGCTGGACGCCGGCGCCCTGCGCCGCGCGGCCGAGGAACTGCTGCGCCGCCACGACAACCTGCGCGCCGGCTTCCGCACGCTCCGGTCCGGCGAGCCGGTGCAGGTCGTCCCGCGCGGCGTCGAGCTGCCCTGGCAGGAGATCGACCTGAGCGGCCGGGCCGGGGCCGCGGCGGAGGAGAAGGCCGCGGAGATCCTGGCGGCGGACTGGAACCGCCGGTTCGACCTCGCCCGGCCGCCGCTGCTGCGGTTCACCCTGCTGCGGCTCGGCGACCGGCGCCACCGGCTGCTGTTCACCGCCCACCACATCCTGGCCGACGGCTGGTCCACCCAGCTGCTGGTCGGCGAGCTGTTCGAGCTCTACCGGCGCGGCGGCGACGGCACCGGCCTGCCCGCGCCCCCGCCGTACCGCGACTACCTGGCCTGGCTGGCCGAACAGGACGATCAGAAGGCCATGGCGGAGTGGGCGCGGGTGCTGGACGGCGCCGAACCCGCGCTCGTCGCGCCCGCGCAGGCCCCCCGGCGGCTCGGCGAGGCCGCCGAGGTCGAGTTCGAGCTGCCCGCCGACCTCGCCGCCGCGCTGCGCGACCACACCCGCCGGTACGGCCACACCGGCGCCACCCTCGCCCAGGGGGCGTGGGCCGTCGTCCTGGGCCTGCTCACCGGCCGGACGGACGTGGTGTGCGGGGTGACCGCCGCCGGACGGCCGCCCGAGCTGGCGGACGTGGAGAACATGGTCGGCCTGTTCATCAACACCGTGCCGCTGCGGGCCCGGTGGAGCCCCGGCGACACCGTGCTGGCCCTGCTGGAGCGGCTGCAGCGCCAGCAGGGCGAACTCCAGCCGTACCAGCATGTCAAACTGGCCGACCTGCACCGGCTCACCGGGACCCGGCAGCTGTTCGACACCCTCACGGTCTTCCAGAACTACCCCGTCGGCGCCGGACCGGTGCCGCGCGACCTGACCCCGGACCTGCGGCTGACGGCCATGCGCGGCCGGGACGCCACCCACTACCCGCTGACCCTGATCGCCACCCCGAGCCGGTTCCGGCTCGGCTACCGGACCGACCTGTTCGACCAGGCGGAGGTCAGGACGCTCGGGGTGCGCCTGATGCACGTCCTCGGGCAGATGGCCGCCGACCCGGACCGGCCGATCGGCCGCCTGGAACTGCGCACGGACGACGAGCGCGAGGCGCAGCGGGCGGCCAACGACACCGCCCTCGACGTGCCGGTCGCGACCATCCCCGACCTGTTCGCACGGCAGGCGCGGCGCACCCCCGACGCGGTCGCCGTCGAACACGACGGCCGCACCGTCACCTACCGGGAACTCGACGAGCGCTCCAACCGGCTCGCCCGCCACCTCATCGCCCTCGGCTGCGGTCCGGAGAGCCGCGTCGCGCTGGCGCTGCCCCGCTCGGCGGACCTCATCGTCGCGGTGCTCGGCGTGCTGAAGTCCGGGGCCGCCTACCTGCCCATCGACGTCGCACACCCCGCCGAACGCATCGCGTTCATACTGGAGGACGCGGGCGCCGCCCTGCTCGTCACCACCGGCGGGTTCCGCAACGCGCCCGAGGGCCTGCCGCGCGTCCTGCTGGACGACCCCGCCACCAGGGAGGCGATCGGCGCCCGCGACGCCGCCGCCGTCACCGACGAGTGCCGCCGGCGGCCCCTCCTGCCCGCCAACGCCGCCTACGTCATCTACACCTCCGGCTCCACCGGCACGCCCAAGGCGGTCGTGGTCCCGCATGCCGGCGTGGCCAACCTCGCAGCGTGGGCGCGCCGCGAGTTCGGCCCCGACGGGCTGGCCCGCACGCTGTTCTCCACCTCGCTCACCTTCGACGTCTCCGTCTTCGAGATCTTCGGGCCGCTGCTGTGCGGCGGCTCCCTGGAGGTGGTCCGCGACCTGCTCAGCCTGGTCGACCGGCGCGGAGCGTGGCACGGCAGCCTCGTCAGCGCCGTCCCGTCCGCCCTCACGCAGGTCATCGGGCAGGGCGAGGTCCGGGCCCGGGCCGGCGCGGTGGTGCTCGCCGGGGAAGGGCTGACCGAACCGGTGGCCCGCGCCGTGCAGGACGCGATGCCCGGCGCCCGCCTCGCCAACATCTACGGCCCCACCGAGGCGACGGTCTACGCGACGGCCTGGTACGCCGACGGCCCGGTGGACCGCACCCCGCCGATCGGCACGCCGATCGCCAACATGCGCGCCTACGTCCTGGACGCCGCACTGCGGCCGGTGCCGCCGGGCGCCGTCGGCGAACTGTACGTGGCCGGTGCGGGCCTGGCCCGCGGCTACGGGGGACGCCCCGGGCTGACGGCGGAGCGGTTCGTGGCCTGCCCGTGGGGCGACGGCGAGCGGATGTACCGGACCGGCGACCTGGTCCGCTGGGACGAGCAGGGCCGGATCGTCTTCGTCGGCCGCGCCGACGACCAGGTCAAGATCCGCGGCTTCCGGGTGGAGCTCGGCGAGGTGGAGACGGCGCTGGCCCGGCACCCGGCGGTCGCGCGGGCGGCGGCGGCCGTCCGCGACGGCCGCCTGGTCGCCTACGTGGTGACCGCCGGCCGGGTGCCGGACCTGCGCGAGTACGCCCGGCGCTGGCTGCCCGAGCACATGGTCCCGGCCGCCGTGGTGGAGCTGCCCGACCTGCCGCTGAACCCCAACGGGAAGCTGGACCGGCGGGCGCTGCCCGATCCCGAGTTCGCCGCCTCCGCCGCTGGACGCGGCCCCCGCACCCTCCGGGAGGAGCTGCTGTGCGGGCTGTTCGCCGAGGTCCTCGGGCTGCCCCGGGTCGGCGTCGACGACGGCTTCTTCGACCTCGGCGGGGACTCGCTGTCGGCCGTGCGCCTCACCAACCGCGCACGCGGCCTGCTCGGCGCGGAACTGTCCGTCCGCGCCGTCTTCGAGACGCCCACCGTTGCGGGCCTGGCCGCACGCCTCGACGGCGCCGCCCCGGCCCGGCCCGCGCTGACGCCGCGGCACGGTTCCGGCCCGCTGCCGCTCTCCCTGCAGCAGCGCCGCCTGTGGATCCTGCACCGCATGGGCGGCCCGAACGCCGCCTACAACATCGCGATGGCGCTGCGGCTGACCGGCGACCTGGACGTGCCCGCCCTGCGCGCGGCACTCGCGGACGTCGCCGGCCGCCACGAGACGCTCCGCAGCGTCTTCACCGAGGCCGACGGCGAACCGCGGCAGGACACCGCGCCCGCCGGCCGGGTCCTGACCGTCCGCGAGACCGCCGAGGAGGACCTCCCCGGACACCTGAGCGCCGCCGCCCGGCACCCCTTCGACCTCGTCGCCGGCGAACGGCCGTTCCGCGCCGAACTGTTCGTCCTCGGCCCCGGGCGCCACGTGCTGGCGCTGGTCATGCACCACATCGTGGCGGACGGCTGGTCCCTGCGGCCGCTGCTGCGGGACCTCGCCGCGGCCTACGCCGCCCGCAGCGCCGGGCACGCCCCCCGATGGCGGCCGCTGCCGGTCCGGTACGCCGACTACACCCTCTGGCAGAAGGAGCTGCTCGGCGACGCCGAGGACACCGGCAGCCTCTTCGGCCGCCAGCTCGCCCACTGGACCGAAGCCCTGGCCGACCTGCCCGTGGCGCTGCAGCTGCCGACCGACCGGCCGCGCCCGGCGGTGATGAGCCACCGGGGCGACGCCGTCCGCTTCGCGATCCCGGCGCCGCTGCACCGGCGGCTGCTCGACCTCGCCGCCGCCAACGGCGCCACCCTGTTCATGGTCGTCCAGGCCGCCCTCGCGACCCTGCTCACCAGGATGGGCGCGGGAACCGACATCCCCATCGGGTCGCCGGTCGCCGGCCGCACCGACGAGGCCCTCGACGACCTGGTCGGCTTCTTCGTCAACACCCTCGTGCTGCGCACCGACACCTCCGGCGACCCCGCTTTCCGCGAGCTGCTGACCCGGGTGCGGGAGACCGACCTGGCCGCGTTCGGGAACCAGGACGTGCCGTTCGAGCACCTGGTGGAGGTGGTCCGCCCCGAACGCTCGATGGCGCACCACCCCCTCTTCCAGGTGTCCCTGGCGGTGCAGAACGCCCTGGACGACGTGCACGACTTCGGCGGCGGCGTCCAGGGCCGCCCGGAGCCGATCCCGATGGGCACGGCGAAGTTCGACCTGTCGGTGATGCTCCACGAAGCACGCACGGCCGACGGCACCCCGGCCGGCCTCGACGGCTACCTGGAATACCGCACCGACCTCTTCGATGAGAGCTCCGTGGTCGGTCTGGTGGAGCGTCTGGTGGCGGTGCTGGAGCAGGCGGTGGGCGACCCGGGCCGCCGTGTGAGTGGTTTTGAGGTGTTGACGGCGGCTGAGGTCGGGCTGCTGGAGCGGGCCGGTGTGGGCGAGGCCGTTGGTGTGCTCGGTGGTTCGGTGGTGGGTCTGCTCGGTGCCTGGGTGGAGCGGGTGCCGGATGCGGTGGCGGTGGTCGATGGCGGGCGGTCGTTGTCGTATGGCGAGTTGGACCGTGCGGCGGGGGCGTTCGCGGCTCGGTTGGCGGCTTTGGGGGTGGGCCGTGGGGATCGTGTGGGTGTGGTGATGCCGCGTTCGGTGGACGTGGTGCCCGTGCTGCTGGGGGTGTGGAAGGCGGG